>JAAZAN010000095.1 GCA_012514315.1 Chloroflexota bacterium | reverse complement strand
TTACCACATTCTGTTCTTTGCCGGCTTTGCTCCTGAGAC
Source organism: Chloroflexota bacterium (assembly GCA_012514315.1). Classification (GTDB taxonomy): domain Bacteria; phylum Chloroflexota; class Anaerolineae; order B4-G1; family B4-G1; genus JAAZAN01. The sequence continues at coordinate 4,878 of JAAZAN010000095.1, read as the reverse complement.
CGCCCCAAATCCAGAACAGGCCAAGATCTTTGTAGACACATGGAACCAGAAGGGCTGGACCTGGGATGGCATCGCTGAGGGATCGCGCGGCTACGACGCAATTCTCACTCTCGTCGAGGCGATTCAGTTGGGTGGAGGCGGGAGCCGGGAACAGATCCGGGCTGGGTTGGAGAAGGTGGACATCATGGGCCTGACCGCACACATCAAGTTCGACGCCACTCATGATGCACAGCCTAACATTATCCTTGTCGAAATCAAGGATGGAAAATCACAGATCGTATCGTGTGACTAGGCTGTTTCGTATGCACTTCGGCTGCGACCGACCGGGGGTGGCCGAAGTGCATGCATGCCATATCTGAAGGGGGTAATCTTATGTCGGAAATCGAAAGGGAACGACTCCTCGCTGACCTCGCCCAAGTCGTTATTGACTCGGATCCAGATGCGGCGCCGGAGATAGTACGGAAGGCCCTGGCAGCAGGCATCAGCCCTCTGGACGTTCTAGAAAAAGGCTTGGCTGTTGGCATCGCTGAAATTGGCGACCGGTTTGGCCGGGAAGAGATCTTTCTGCCCGAACTTGTAATGGCCTCCGAAGCGATGAGGGCAGGTATCGATGTGCTGAAGGCCAACTGGGATACCATGACGAGTCAGCGCACGGTATTAGGCCACGTCGTGCTGGGAACGGTCAAAGGCGATATCCACAACATCGGCAAGCAGATCGTGATGTCTCTGCTTACGGCTAACGGCTTTGAGGTGACCGACTTGGGCGTAGACGTGCCCACAGCAACCTTCGTAGAGAAGGTGATGGAACTCCAGCCGGATATCGTTGGCCTCTCGGCTCTCTTGACCACTTCTTTGCCGCATCAGCGGGCCGTGATCGAAGCTCTTAAGGAGGCAGGTGTCCGAGACCAAGTGCGCGTTTTGATCGGCGGTTCGCCCGTCACTGCAGAATGGGCTGAAGTCATCCAGGCGGATGGCTATGCGCCAAACGCCGCCCTGGCTGTCGATCGAGCAAAGCAGCTCATGGCCGCAAGCGCAAAAGCTGAAAGGAGTTAACCCCGATGGCACAGCCTATTCTCAATTACATGAGCCGAGAGGAGCTCGAATCGCTCCACAACGCATCGTGTCGCGTCCTTGAAAAGACTGGAGTCAATTTCCCGGACAGCGAGGCACTCGATATTTTCGCGGCTGGCGGCTGCAAAGTCGACCGTAGTAAGTCGCGCGTGTATATTCCACCGAAGGTGGTGGAGGACTGTCTTAAGACCGTACCCCGTGAGATGCATCTTTACGCGCGTGATCCGAAGAACGACATCCACATAACGGATCTGCGACGCCGCTATCCTAGCTTTGGTGCGATGATGGGCACCACACACGTCCTCGATATGAAGACGCGTACACGCCGGCCCGCCACCGTCCAGGACCTGGTGGAAGCCAATACCGTCATCGACGCGTGTGAAAACATCGAACAGCTTGAGACCGTGATCGCGCCTCAGGACGTACCCCTGGAGGTGACCTGGCAGCACGCCTTCGCCACAACCTTCAAGACCACCACCAAGCATGTGATTCTGACCGTGGAAACACCAGAAATGACGAGGGACGTGCTGGAGATGGGTTTCGCGATCGCTGGCGGCGAGAAGGAATTTCGCGATCGACCGCTGTTCAGTGGCATAGTCTTGACGGTACCGCCCCTGAACAACGATGGTCCATGTGTGTCCAGTATTCTGCAACTGGTTAAGTATAACATACCGATTCGCGTGAGTGCGGGCACCATGGGTGGAGCTTCTGTACCCGTAACCCTCGCCGGTCTCCTGGCCGAAAGCAATGCGGAAGCGCTCAGTTGGATGGTGCTTGTACAGCTGGCAAACCCGGGTAATCCCTTCGCACTAGGGATGAACCCCCGCATCATGGATATGCGCCACGGAACGGTGTCGCTCTCCAGTCCTGAATGGGCGCTGATGCGAGCCTGTATCGGTGACATTGGCCGCTTCTACAACATTCCGAGTCATTGCTTTATGATGGTGCCGGCCTCCAAACTGCTTGATGCGCAGGCAGGCTACGAGAAGGCCATGACGGGACTCATGACGGCGCTCGGCGGCGTGACGTTAGCACTGGGCATGATCATGGATTCGCAAAACCAATCCTGCCCCGCCGATTTCCTCTTCGCCAACGAGCTGGTTGGTGCTTTCAGGCGCATCCTACGAGGCTTCGAGGTCAATGAGGAGAACCTGGCCGTTGACCTTATCGACCAGGTCGGACCGGGTGGGAGATACCTCCATACCAAGCATACGATGAAGCATTATCGCGAACACTGGTATCCAAGCCGCCTGATTGAGCGTCGCTCCTGGCAGGAGTGGCACGACGCTGGCGAGAAAGATACCTGGCAGAGGGCCGTGGAGATGGTCGAGCAGATTCTGGCCACCCACAAAGCCACGCCACTGCCTGACGCCGTGTCTGCAGAACTGGATCGAATCGTGGCGAACGCTGAGAAGCGGGCGGGCGTGTCCAGCCGATAGCCGACCGTGTGGTCTATGATACACGAGGTCGGCCAAACATGACTGGGTGAGAGACGACCATGCTGAGGATACGAGACCTGCATGTTTGCTATGGGAACGTCGAGGCCCTCCATGGGGTGTCTCTGGAGGTAGAGGACGGTGAGATGGTCACGCTTATCGGCGCTAATGGCGCCGGTAAGACGACCATGTTGAAAACGATCTCCGGACTGATCAAGCCGACTGCGGGCGAGATCGAGTTTGAGGGTAGGCGTATAAATGGCGAGCGCCCGGACGCGATTGTCCGAATCGGGATAGCACATTGTCCCGAAGGCCGCCGGGTCTTTCCTCAGATGACGGTGCAGGAGAACCTGGAAGTAGGCGCATTCATCGGTGGTCGTGATCGGAAAGTGTCAAGTGAAGTAGCACGCTGTTTCAAGCTGTTTCCTATCTTGGAGGAGCGTCGACGTCAGTTGGCTGGCACTCTGAGCGGTGGTGAGCAGCAGATGCTCGCCATCGCTCGCGCCCTTATCTCGCACCCTAAACTGATTATGTTTGATGAGCCGTCGATGGGGTTGGCGCCGCTGATGGTTGAAAAGGTTGCTGATATGATTGCTTCGATCAGCTGCGAAGGTACGACTGTGTTGCTGGTCGAGCAGAATGCAAACCTCGCGCTGCGCATGGCCGATCGGGCATTTGTCTTGGAGACTGGAACAGTAACGCTCTCCGGACCTGCTCGAGATATGCTCGATAACGCTCATGTGAAGCGTGCCTATCTGGGGGGCTGACACAACGACCTTTGTGGGGTAGTGAAAGTTCCGGTGCACGTAATCGGGCATCCCACCGGGTCACGCCCGGTGGGATGCCCGATTACCTTTAAGGTAAGCCGACAAAAAGAGACTAAGGATGAAGGCAGGTCCCTCAGAAGCCTCATCGGCAGCCAGGCGCTATCAGGCGCTTGGCTTGGTTGTTCTTGCAGCTGCCCTAATGAGCATCGGCGGTCTGCTCATCAAGTTAGTCACATGGCACCCTGTCGCCATTGCTGGCGCGCGCTCGGGCATTGCAGTGATCGCGCTTCTCGTACTTGCCGGGCGACCGCGGCCAACTTGGTCGACCGCCCAGGTGCTTGGGGCCTTCTGCTATACCGCCACAGTCTTGTTGTTTGTCATTGCAAATAAGCTCACAACAGCGGCCAACGCGATTCTCCTCACATTCACCTCACCAATCTTCGCGGCTTTGCTGGGCGGTTGGTTTCTGCAAGAACGCGTGAGGGGCCGAGATTGGGCAGCGCTGACGATCACTGTTGCAGCTATGATATTGTTTTTCCTGGATCGACTTGAGCCGGGAAATTTCCTGGGCAATCTTTGCGCAATCGGAAGCGCCGTGGCCTTTGCAGGTATGCTGGTCAGCTTGAGGGCACAGAAAAGCGGTTCTTCAGTCGAAACGTTCGTGCTTGGGGGCTTGATCACGTGTTTCATCGGTCTGCCCTTCATGTTGCGCTCGGCCCCCGGCGGCGCTGGTTGGCCGGGCCTGATCGTTCTTGGGGTGTTGCAGCTTGCGCTACCTTTTTGGCTCTACTCAAAAGCACTGCAGCAATTAACCGCTCTTGAGGCTTCGCTCGCTCAAACCGTCGAGCCGGTTCTCAACCCGGTGTGGGTCTTTCTCGCGACCGGTGAGACACCAGGCGTGTGGGCTGTCGTGGGCGGGATTACTGTCTTGGTGACTGTCACTCTTCGGCAGTTCTCTGACGTATTGCTCCGGCGTCTGCTTCATTCCTCCTCTAAATAGGGCTCGGATATCACCCGACCTTGTGGCTCCCCATATGCAGATGTGCGGCTGTAGAGCAAAAACGGTGACAACGCTGACCCACAGGCGGCGCACGTGCCAAGCATCGTTCAGCCTTGCAGCAATCCGGGACCCAACATCAGGGTGGCCGTGTCTCTGTTGATTCGTTGATCCCGTTACATTGGTTGTATACTCAAAGTATATATTGTCTTGTGTCACAGCGAGTTTATGCTCGATATGATTGGGGTTGAGAACTGCGGACCGTTGCGCTGCTCACGCCACCGGGATATGAGCGCCACAGCGCCAGATTGTGATTACCCTGCCTGCGACAAACGATCGTAACCGTCTTCGCGTTCGATAATGATGCACGGGTGGGTCACATGATTCTTCGGGTATCTGTGCTGAGTACCTCCAGTCAACGCTCTTCAGAATGAATAGTCTATCGCTAAGGAGGATCAAAAATGACACAATTGGGCAAGGTCCTGTATCTGTCACGAGCTGACGTTGAGAAGGCCAACGTGTCGATGAGCGAGGTGATCGATGCGCTGGCCGTGGCCTTCCGCGAGCACGGGCTGGGCCACACCGAGATGCCGCCGAAGCCGGGCAT
>JAAZAN010000094.1 GCA_012514315.1 Chloroflexota bacterium | reverse complement strand
TGCACGGTTCTGGCGCAGGAGGCGCTGGCGGCGTCGTTGGGCGCGAGCGGCTTCGTGCGCAAGCCGGTCACGCAGGAGGCGTTTCTGTCGGCGTTGGATCGTCAGGTCGCGCGGACGGCGCCAGAGTCTGAGCCAGCGCCTGGATGCAGCGGCTGAGGTCGCTGATCGACAGGCCGTCGGGCCGGACGAGCGTGAGGGTCTCGCTGACGATGGGGTCGGCGCCGAAGACCGCTGGGTTGCGGGCAAACTGCTCCAACGGATACGGGTCCTAGCCGCAGCAGGGGTTGGTCCTCTGTCGACAGCCGAAGTGGCGGCTCCCCAAGTGGTAGCGCGGCGAAGCCGGCCGCACTGGCTGCGGCACGCGTCGTAACTGCGACGAGGACGTCTGGTGGATCGGCGTAAGCTCTCGGTCCGGCATCGTTCGGCCGCGCCGGAGGCTGCGGCTTCGCGGAGACAGCTGGCCGGGTTGTGAAGAAGCCTGCGTAGCGCCGAAAGGCCGCCGCGGCCCTGGAACGCTCCAGGACCGCCGTCGGCCGGAGGATTGAGTCGGCGCGTGAGCAGGTCAGCGCTCCACGCGTTAGTCGCGAGGCAGACGTTCCGCTACCGGCAGCAGCGCCGGGAAGGGCTTGTGTGGCTCTACCTGATACCAATAGGCTGTGCTGGCGAGATCATCGGACCGCCGGTTCGCGTGGCCGTGCTCGATGGTCACTCGGATCGACTTCTGGAAATGGATAGGGTCTTCGATGTGGAAGCGATAGAGCGCGATCTTGTCCGACCAATTCGGTCCGCCCGGTATTGTGAGGCCGTGATAGGGTGCGCTGTACTGCACGGCTGGGCAGTAGGCCGTGTTGAAGTAGTCTTCCGTGCCTGTACCGTGAAGGCTGGGTGGCCACTCCTCGCCGTCGATGAAGATCATGTCATCGCCTTCGCCGTACCAATTGAAGCACTCCATCAGGGCTTCGCGCCGGGTCTCGAGCTCCTCCATCCGCAGCGGCCAACTCAGTTCATCGGGCCAGCTGAAACGGGATCCCTCCCTCATATTCTGGATGCTCATGTTGCAGCCAACGTAGTGGCCCTGCCCCTCTGCCTCCAGGATCACGTAGTTCGCCGCGCCGCCGATATTTGTACCCCCGAACTCAAACTCTGGGTTGGACATGCCTCTGTCGGAGATGCCCTCCGTGAAGCTCTCCCGACGCCACTGGGCGTGAAACCTCCCGAAGTCGTCGGGTATACCTTCGTGTAGTTCGTAGTCCACGTAGTAGTACAGTACCAGCTCCACGTTGCCCTCGTTGGTGACCTCAAGATGCGCGCGCTTTGAGAAGGGCATCGGGAAGAAGCAGTTGAAGCCCCGTCCACCTGTAGGGCTCATTTGAAGAGGGAGCGAGACGAAGTCCACCATCTGGGCGTGCCCCACGCCGAAGAAATCGCCCAGCGGTGACTCGACCGACGGTTCAGATTCGCCGTCCCACCACGCGCGCAACACCGTGCGCCTCAGATAGCCAGGCTCGGGCGACGCGTGCGTACACCAGATATGGTTGATGCAGCCCGAGCCTTCGATATCGGCCAAAGTGATTGTCTCACCCGGCTGGATCCGCTTGAAGTCATTGTTACCGCCGGTCCTGTCCCAGCTCGACTCGCGCCGGGTGCGGACGTTTCGTATGCGCGGCAACTCGCCTAGGGGACTACCCTTGAATGCAGTCATCAGACACCTCCATCGTCAGACGATCACTGGTAACGGCCGACCTTGACTCCCTCGTCAAGCATGGCCAGGTAGTTTCGTGTGGGTATGTAGTTCGCGACGCTGTTGCCGGTACCCAGGGCATACCCGCCGCCAGGCATACACGCCTCGAGCACCCGCCGAGTGTATACGCGGACATCGTCCTCCGACGAGCGAGTTAGCATGTCGACATCGACTCCCCCTAGGATGGAGATGCGGTCACCGTAAAGTCGCTTTGCCTCGGCCACTGGGAGATAGATGTCCTCATATGAATGCTTGCCATCAATACCGATTCCGATCAGATCGTCCATCACCGCAGTGAGGTTCCCGCACGAGTGCAGCAAAAACGGTTTCCCGTGGGCGTGTGCCGCCTCTGCCAGACGCTGTTGGCGAGGGAAGATGTATTGTCGCATCTGCTGAGGCTTGATGAAGGTGCCCTGCCTGTAGCCCATATCATCACCCAGGAACACCGCTCCCACTGCCGGCATACTGGCCAGCGTATCGTAGACGGCGGCGAGGAGGTCCCCGATGTGCTTGAACATCGCCTCGATCAACTCGGGCTGGTCGTAGAGGGCCTCGGAGAAAGGCACGAATCCCATGAGCCACATCACCCATTCCATGATGCCGGTTGTGGTGCCCATGATCTTCATGCCGTCGGGTAGATTGGCCGCGAGGTACTCGATGTCAGCGTAGTCAACCTCGCTCGGCGCGGGCCACGGATAACGCTCGCAGTCTTCCATCGTTGCGATGGCGCCTCGCGCCTCGTTAATCCACGTGCGCATCGGGCGGGCCAGACTGGCAGTGTCCTGACCTGTCAGGATGGACTCACCGATGCCAACCTGGAGGCCCGGGATGACAGGGTACGCCCACACGTAGTCGTAACCCACTGTCAGACAGAACCGGATACGCTGTTGTAGCATCGCCTCGCGGGCGGCCCGATCGCCGACCGCGTACATCACGGGTTCCCCTAGCACCGACGCGACGATCTCCTGATCGGCAAAGAGCTCCACGAAAGGCACGACGTCCGGTATCTCCGTGCCCCAGAAGACTTTCGCCAGCCGATCGAAGTCGGGCTGCCGGTCGGGCCAGAGTGGGGTAACGCGTTCCTGTTTCATAGCACGTCCTTCCTTTAGTCCTAACGTGATCAGTCACGCACGCTTGTATGTTCCAGACCCAGAGACGGGATGGCATCCCGCCATGGCCTGTTGCCCGTGGGCTCCGTTCAGTGCCTGGCGCCGGCGCCGTTCTGGGTACCGGCGCCAGGGCGGGTATCACGAGCGATCAATCA
>JAAZAN010000011.1 GCA_012514315.1 Chloroflexota bacterium | reverse complement strand
GCAAGCCACGTCGCAGGCAGCGCGGCCGCACATACGGTCCAGAGCTGGACGACGCCTTGCGAGTGATTGATGAGAGCTTCGACTACATCTGTGCCGAACGGCTGACGCCCAATCTGGTCTGGATGACCCAACATCTGGCTCAGCATGGTGAACTGAAGCCGTCTGACCAGTTGCTGAGCCACATGGAGCGCATCAGTGTCTCTACCGTTCGGCGCATTCTGCAACGCATCCGGCAAGATCAAGCCCGTCTCCCGCGCAGGAAAGCCCCCCCACGCCCGCAATACTTCCAGAGTATACCCGCAAAACGCCTCCCGTGGGACATCGCCACGCCCGGTCACTTCGAAGTCGATCTTGTCCATCACTGCGGCCCGAGCGCTTCCGGAGAGTACGTGTGCACTCTGCAGATGGTGGATGTCGCCACAGGCTGGAGTGAGCGCATCGCCGTCTTAGGGCGCAGTTACCGGGTGATCGAACATGCCTTTCGAGTCATCTTGCGTCGCCTGCCTTTCCCCGTACGCGAAGTTCATCCTGACAACGGCAGTGAGTTCCTGAATCATCATATGCTGCGTCTGTGGGGTGACTCCGTCCAGGGCGTAACCTTCTCCCGCAGTCGTCCTTACCTCAAGAACGACAATCGGCTGGTTGAGCAGAAGAACGCCACCCTCGTGCGCGCCTACCTCGGATTTGACCGCCTGGACTCCGTCGCCCAAACATTGGCTGCCAACCGTCTCCTCGAGTTGATGTGGGTCTACTACAACCTCTTTCAGCCCGTCATGCACTTGGTCGACAAAGATATCATCCGTGAAGATGGACAGCTCGTTCGCATCCGCCGCCGTCACGATCAGCCGCGCACCCCCTTCGACCGTCTTTGTGAAACCCAAGCCATCTTACCCCAACACCGTGAACAGCTGAACGCACTGCGTGACCAGGTTAACCCACGGGCTCTGCGACAGCAGATCTACGACGCACTCGAGGCACTCTTTGCCTTGCCAGGCGCTACACCCGATACAACCGAGGATGTGCACCTGACCTTGCTCGACCACTACAGCGAGACTCCTGCCCACTGGCCGGATCTCCAATTCAATCGAACACCGATCCACCAGTCACCCGACTCGGTCTAGGCCCTATGTCGTGTGGCCAGCCATACATACCTAATACAAGGAGGTGGACGGTTGGGTAAGACTATCTCTTGACTTAACACGCTGGTGCAGTCTCTTCGAAACGCCATACCGTCCCCCGCGCGTCATTCGAGAGCACGTCGGGCCCTGCGGTCCCCAGCGTACGAGATAGGACTGGCACTCATAGCCCAGAGATCATGGAGCCACACTATACTGCGTCGCCTGATCATGTGCGGCATACGTGGTAGGATCGATCGTCATTGCCCGTCGAGGACTCGTGAGTCATTCACACTGGCGCCCGTGATCTCAGCCACACGCTCGAAGAACGCACGCTTGAGATCCGTATTGATCGTCCAATTGGTTGGCGGCGTTTGAAACCCGCTGAGGTCCTCGAAGCGACTCTCCCTGGGCCTGGAGCGGTAGTCCACGTAGGCATCGCCATTCCACGCCGCCTCGCCACCGAAGCCCTGGTCAAAATAGCCCCACGAGGCGCCGTTGCGCCAGGCTGCCTCCAGGTTAGGAATGCCGGGCGAGTCCTCGTTGATCACGATCGGCTTAGGATTTGCCCGGAACGCCTGCATAGCTCTGATCGCCTGAATCGCAGCCTCGAGCCGCGCGGCCCGAGCCCCGTTGCCGTGGATCAACACGAAGTCCGTCGCCTCGTAGAGGCGCGGGGTGGGCAAGCATTCGTTCGTCTCTGGTTTGACTCCGCCCTGGCTGGTTGAGAAGATGAGACCTGGATGTGCCTCCTTGTAGGCGCTCACCATCTCGTGGGCTCGCATGGGATCGTAGATGTCGTATCCCGAGTGGTGCGCGCACACCTCAATTTCGTTGGCAACCTCGATAAGCAGATTGCGGTGTCCGGTCGACACCAGGAATTCAAGCGCTGCGTGCCCGGCACGCCAGACGGCTGCCTCGTCACGCATCTTCTTGAGGTGGACGCCGTAGAAAAGCCCCACTATCGGCACCATGCCCAACTCATCAGCGCGGTCCAGCACCGTGGCCATGCGTTCTGCACAGGCGGGCTTCAGGTCCCCTGCCGGTGTGAATCCATTGTTATCAAACCGGGAGTAGATCTCTGGTGCATATAAGGCCCCACCGCCCTGGAAGTTGAGCGTGAACCCCAACACTCCGTGATCCCGCCACGATGGCAAAGCCGCACAGAAGTCTGCGACGTTCCGATCCGGATCCCACTCGCCTGTGTCCGGATATGCCCAGTGGCGCCGGGTATCAGGATTGCCATCGTCGAAGGTCGCCTGAACGGCCCGCACATTGAAGAGCAATCCCTGGATCCTCTTTCCGGCGAACACGCGGCCTGCATACGCGGGCGTCCCATCGATCAGGAACTCTTCACCGCTGATGCTGATTTCTGTCATCTCGTCATTCTCCTGTCACTCACCCTGTCACCGAAGCCGTGGTCACGCGGGCCAGGGTACCGCTCGTGCCCGTGCTGTGACGCACCAGGCAAAGCACAGAAACCCAGAGGTCCCGGGGGCGTAGCTGAGGTTCATCCATCCACAATCACTGTCTCGCGCGAGACCTGAGTGTCGGTCGCCCTGGATGAGAGGCTCCACACGATCGCGCCCTCAGGGCCTGCCTGGAACCGACGCCGCGTGTTCGGTGGACAAGCAGTCTGATCTCCGTGGAGAAGCGCCACCCCGTGCCACACTAACCAGAGTTTCCTGCACTGTTCTGGGGGTGATACCTTGGGGGCTTGCGTCGGCTCGCCATGAACGTACAGAGAGGCCCGCCCGCTCTGCCCGCACACCAGGCCTCGAACGGCAGAACACCAGATTGAACGAGTCTGCCCGAGGCTACTCCAGTGTGTCGAGGAATTGGACTGTGGCGGCGATGATCTGGTCCTGCTGCTCCGCCGCAGAGATTGTTGCGATGCCGTCGTCTCGTTGAAAGCTATAGTCGGCATACTGGCGGTGGTTACCCCCCAGGATGATGACGCGTGTGGCCGAATCGCCAATCGCTTCATAGAATGCGTCTTGTTTTGGAGCCCCTGGATCTTCTGACGCCATTATCGTCAGAATGGGTATCGGGAAATCTGCAAATTCCTCGTTGTTCGCGGGATATGAGGCAAACATGATCAACCCGTCAAGGCTATCCACATTGTCTCTAGCATATTCGGCTGCCATCGCGCCACCAAGCGAGTGTCCGCCAATAACCCACGACTCAACTTCTGGATAGTCTGCCCGAATTCCATCAGCACGACGGATCCCCATGAACGCTAGATTGAGAGGCATTTTGGGAATCACAACCAGATATCCTGCATCGGCGATGCCTTGTGCGGTCACGGCATATGCTTCTGGATCGACCAGCCCACCTGGATAGTAAATCAGACCTCTATCTGCGGGGGAACTCGGCCGAAATACGAGTTGCCCATCTTCCCGCACAACACCGTAATCCCGCAACACCACAACGGCGCGCTCTGTCGCTTTCTGAGCCCGCAGGGTTGCCCAACCAACCAGCCCCACCGTCCCAAGCAGGACGATTGCGAGAACACCCATTATCAGCCGACGCAAGATTCTCATAGCACGCGCACGTAGCCAATCTCTAAGCCAAGACGAGCTTGCAGATGCAGCAAGCCGTCGCACCTTTAATATCCATAGCGACTCAATACGCCCCCAGCGCGCTTCATGCAGGATTCATAGGACGCTTGCCACCGTGTTTGACAAAGCGGAACCACCCGAGAACGGCGGCAGCGAGGACGATGACGATACCCGCATAGGCGGCGACGGTGATGGGGGTTTCGTTGGGATAGCGCACCGTAATGGCGTAAACAGCCCACACATAG
>JAAZAN010000093.1 GCA_012514315.1 Chloroflexota bacterium | reverse complement strand
GGATCACTCATCATACACCTGTGGTATCCTGTACCAGTCCTCTGAGGTAGGGCACAATATCATTGATATCAAACGGCTTGGGAATGAACCCATCGAAATCCCACTGCAGCGCTTCCGGCTGGGTTCCGTCCCACTCGAAGATCGACGTCGCCACCAGCTTGGCGCCCGGCGCCAGATTGCCGTCGCGGATCTGCCGGGCCAGCGCCCCGCTGTCGTCCTCCGGCGGGCTGCAGTCCACGATCACGACCGCGACCGGGTGATGCCGCAGATAGGCCAGGGCCGCCTCAGCATCCTGCACGATGTGGTGCGGCACGTCGTAATGCGCCAGGATCAGCCCGAAGATCTCGCACATGAACGGATCGCTGTCCACCACCAGCACGGAGAGCGAGCGGTCCTGCGGCATGCCCCCTGGTGCGCTCACCGGTCGTGCGTGGTGAGTGAGGCTGCCGCCGCGCGGTGCAGCGGGAAGCGGACGGTGAACGTGGAGCCGTTGCCCGGCTCCGACGCAACACTGATCGTGCCCTCCAACATTTCCACCAGTCGCTTGGTGATCGATAGCCCCAGCCCAGTCCCCTGGTGCCTGCGCCGCAAACTGCCATCCACCTGCCGGAAAGGCTCGAAGATGGACGTCTGCGAGTCGGGCGGGATCCCGATACCGGTGTCCGAGACGGTGATCTGCCACATGCCGCCGGCCTGCCCACACGTCCTGATCCGGATTCTCCCAGCCTCGGTAAACTTGACCGCGTTGCTCAGCAGATTCACGACGATTTGCTCGAGCTTGTTCACGTCGCTCATCACGATGGCGGGAGTCGTCGGGTCGATGGTGACCTCCAGGCCGATTCCCTTGTCTTCGGCCAGGCTGCGCAGATTGTCGGCGGCGGTGCGGATGACCTGCGTCGGGTCGACCGGGGCCCAATAGACTTCATGGGCGCCTGATTCGATTTTGGACAGGTCGAGCACGTCGTTGATCAGGGACAGCAGGCGCCGCGCGTTGTACTGGATGCGCTCGAGCAGCCCGTGCTGCTGCTCAGTGAAGCGGCCAGCCATGCCGGCGAGCATCGCTTCGTCGTAGCCGATGATCGCGTTGAGCGGCGTGCGCAGCTCGTGGCTGATGTTGGCCAGAAACTGCGATTTCGCCCGGTCCGCGTCTTCCGCACGGCGGCGGTCTGCTTCGGCCTGCTGGCGCGCGATGTCGGCCTGCTGCTTGGCGCGTTCGATCTCGACGACCGACTTTCTCATCTCGGTCAGGCGCGCGTCGAACTCCAGGCGGAGTTGGCGCAGTAGGATGCCCTCGAACAACAGGAGCAGCGTGACGGGTACGGTCGTTTGTTCGGCCCGCAGCCCCTCTATTCTGAAATCGCCGGTGGGGATCACGAAGTGGACGATGGCGTAGGAAATCGTGCTCACCAGGCTGATGGGGATGATCAAATGGTAGGGCAGGACCATTGCAGCCACGATGGGGACCATGCAGAAGATCGGCACGGCGAGTAAGATCCCCGCCACCGACCCACTCTGGCGCGAGAGGAGCATGACGCCCCCGGCGCCAGCCAGGGCGAATAGGACCATCATCCAGCCGGCGAAGACTATCCGATTCTCAATTATCGCAACGGCCGCGGCAATACAAATAATTAATCCGAGAATATGCAGTGTGGGGAATGATAGCGGGCGCCATTCGTCTTTGAAGATCAGGGCGGAGGTGATGAGACTCACCAACACGAGCAGCATGATGGTGCCTACAGCCGCGCGCAAGACCCGTTCGCGGAAGGCCTCATCCCGTCCAGAAGCACGGGGTGTCAACCACCAGGCGATACCTGAATGAAGACTGCCAGCAGGCGAATGATTGTGCAAGGTAAACCCCGATTGTCGTGTCAACTGAACACGGTTACGTACTGAGCCAGGGCTCCTAAGATGGCTGCTCGGACTGGACCCTCTGGATAATAAAGACTCTTACCGATCCAAAGTGGTACTTTATGATAATCGTCGATGTGTTTCCATAAATACTCGGCCGCCGAGTCCAGAACAGCCCTGTCAATCGCCTCTACTCTCATGTGCCATTCGGTCAGTGTTTGAAGGCAATAGGCTGTCTCCTCGGGCGTTGAATCGCCTAGATAGCCCCATCCACCGTCATCGTTCTGTGTTCTTAACATCCATTTCAAGCGTGATCGGGAAAGGTCGCCGTCGATACCGTGCAATGCTCCAAGAGCCACGCTGCTGACATAATATGGTGAGACATGCCATTTGTCCCACCAGTACGAACCATTGTCATCGAATCGATGCAATGTCTCGATGATTTTTCGAATCCATACCGGTTGACGCGGATGCTCCTCACAAAAACGCATCGCAGCTAGCAGACGCACGTGGGCGCTGAGAGCAGGATTGGTCTCCTCTTGGTAGCAGCGGAAATGATCCTCTGTTTCATAGAACTCAAACGTCTCAGCATTCACTGGATAACCCGCCCACTTGAGCACAGTATATGTTGCCGCTGTGACGTCTGCGTCTTTGACGGAAAAGTACGAGGAGTAACTGCTGCCTGTCAGTGGTGACCATGTATTCCATAGATGCTCCAGAGGCGCTTTTATCTGGAAGTCTTCTGGTTCAATAACACTGGCGATCCGCAGATGGTTGATCGTCCACGCGATTTCAAAAAGATCGATAGGTGCGACAGCGGGGACAGATCCATCATCTTGTTGAACGGCCTGAAGGTAATGCAACGCTTGATTACCGGTGCCGTTCTGCACGGACAGCAAATACCCCGCTGTGGCCGACGGCGAGGACGACACCGAGCCGTTGCCTTCTAGCACCATGTCCGTCTCGTGGAGAGCATCGCGCAGGGCTTCGAGCGAGAAGCTCACCGTGCTCGCGCACCAGTCGCGGTCGGGGCTGTCGAGCAGGGCCTGCACCTTCTTGCGGTAGGCGCCCGCAAACCGGATCGGGGGCAGGGGGACGTCCAGCCCAACCCGCGCCGCCTCCCGCGTGAGCGCCGCCGCGATGATCGGGAACCCGATTGTGT
>JAAZAN010000092.1 GCA_012514315.1 Chloroflexota bacterium | reverse complement strand
TGGGCGCGGTTTCGACCTTGCGATAGCTTTGGAGCTGTCTGTCACACAGAGCTCTGAAGCCTGCACTGTAGTCCCTGTCCGGCTTGACTGCGGACCGTGTGTCTGTCTGAGTGATGGTAGCAGAGCCAGGCTATTTTGTGCTTGCGGACTCGTGACGTTTGGCATTCTAAATCAGGAGGGATAGGACGTGTTGGACAAAGAAGGCTTCCGATCACCTAGTCGAGAGTATCAGACCGTCTGTTTGTGGGGATGGACTGATCGCATGCAGGACGAGGAACTGATCCGTCAGGTCGATGACATCCACAGCCACGGGTGGGGCGGGTTCTTCATGGCGGCGCGGGTGGGGCTGGAAACCCCGTTCCTCTCGAAGGAATGGATGGACCGGACGGCTTCGGTTGTGGCTGAGGCGAAGCAGCGTGGGATGAAAGCCTGGCTGTACGACGAGGATGGGTGGCCGAGCTGCTTTGCCGGGGGACTGGCGACTACTGGGCGGGCCGACTATCGCATGAAGGCTCTGGTGTGTCGCGAGCACGGGCAGGTTCTGGACTACGCCGAGAGTGTGCGGGTGTTCGTGGCGCGGCGGGAGAACGGCGAGTTGCAGAACGCAACAGCACTGACGGGTGCCGCTCCCGACCCAGAGCCCGGGCTGGTGTTCCTTCACTTCTACGAGTGGACGCAGGACACCAGCTTCGAGTCTCCGACGTGGCGCTGGCATTCGTGGAGCAAGGGCAGGGGTGCCCCCCTGCTGGATGTGCTTAACCCGCGGGCAGTACGCCGCTTCATCGACGTTGCATACGAGTCATACTGTGATCGGTTCGGGGACGAGTTCGGGAGCACGATCCCAGGCTCCTTTACTGATGAGCCCGGCATGGGGTATCCAGGCAACGTGGGGATCCGTTGCTTTGTGCCGTGGACGCCTGGCTTCCCGGCGTACTTTTCCGCGCGGACTGGCTACAGTATCATCGATCACCTACCGAGTCTTTTCTACAACGTAGGCGACTATCGGCGTGTACGCTACGACTTTTGGCGCGCGATGACCTCGCTGTTCGTCGAGAGTTATACCAAGCAAATCGGCGACTGGTGCACTGCACACAGCTTAGCGCTGACTGGCCACTACCTAGCCGAAGAGACACTCGTCGGCCAGTTGCCGCACAACGGCGCCGTAATGCCTCACTATGAGTACGAAGGCTATGTGGGGATAGAGAAGCTGGGCGAGGACGTCCACGGAGTCAACTGGCCTTACCACGACCGGTTGACGATCAAACAGGCTGACAGCGTGGCTTGCCAGTTGAGTAAGCCCCGCTTGTTGGCCGAGACAGGCCTGGCCCGCCATCAGGCACCGGTGGAAGCGCGGAAGTGGGTGGCTGACTGGATGTATGTGCTGGGCGTCAACCTGCTGGAGTCCGGGATATACGACTATTCTGTACGAGGCGACCGCAAGCGCGATTGGTCTCTCCGCCATTCTTCGCACCAGCCGTGGTGGCGCTGGAATTCCCTGACAGAGGAGTACTTTAGTCGCTTGGGTTACGCTCTGACCCGGGGTCAGCGGGTGGTGGACGTGTTGGTGATTCACCCGATCAGCAGTGCGTGGGTGGCGTACTGTCCGCAGGGGACGTATGAGGTGGAGGAACTGGACCACGCACTTGATGACCTGATGCTGGGGCTTCTGCAGGCACATCGAGACTTCCACTTCGGTGACGAGATGATCATGGAGCGGCACGCCCGTGTTGAGAACGAGAAGTTGTGGATCGGGTCGATGGCGTACCGGGTGGTGGTGGTGCCGCCAGCGATCACACTGTCGGCCAGCACAGTGAGGCTGTTGCGTCGGTTCGCGGAGCAGGGCGGGACAGTGATCGCGTGTGAACCACTGCCAACGCTGGTCGAAGGGCGGGCAGTGACGAAGGGCTGGCAGGGAGTACTGCCGCCAGGGACACGTGTCGTCGCTAGCCGCGCTCCTGTTTCGTCTGCATTGCATGATCAACGTGTGCTAGCGGCGGATTCGTATACGTATACGGTGGATCTTGCCGAGCTTGAGAGTGAGCTGGATCGAGCAGTGCCAGCGGATGTGTCGGCCGATGGGGCGCCGTGGGTGTGGTATCACCACCGGCATACTGAGGACGATGGGGCCGTGCAGCACATTTACTTTCTTGCGAACACGTCACCTGATACGACTTGGTCGGGCACGGTGCGCTTGCGGGGAGAGGGGGCAGTGGAGGAATGGAGCCCGCACACGGGAGAGGTCACGCCCCTTGCCTGTCGTGTGTCTGAGGGATGCACCGAGGTGGAGCTGTCGTTTCCGGAAGCCGGTAGCCATCTGTTGGTTATGAGGCCCGACCGGGAGCCGCAAGTTGCTGAAAAGCCGGTTGCTCTAGTCAACACGCGTGAGGTCAAGTTGGGTTGCGAGTGGCAGGCAGAGCGGATCTACCGCCCGAATGCCCTGACCCTCGAGTACGCGCGCTACCGAGTGGGAGACAGTCCCTGGAGCGTGCGCGAGCCTTTGTGGCAGATCTACGAGGCAATGCGCAGCACTCGGATGGAGGCGGACTTCGAGATAGAGTATGCCTTTGAAGTTGGTGAGATGCCATCTGGGCCTGTCTATCTGGCAGTGGAATGTCCCACGTGGTGGAAGGTGTTCGTCAACGGGCAACCAGTTGCGCATGAGCAGGGGGAGCGGTGGTTTGACGTGAGCTTCAGGAAAGTGGAGATTACACCACTGCTGAAGGAAAAGGGCAACATCGTACGAATGGCGGGGCGGTTCGGTCGCGGCTCGGAGATCGAGAGTTGCTACATCCTTGGGGACTTTGGGGTCGAGATGCCATCGCTGCGGATCGTGCGTGAGCCTTGCACTGTTACGTGTGGGGATCTGGTGGCGCAGGGATATCCGTTCTTTTCCGGGATCGTCGGGCTGAGGCAGGAGGTAGAACTGCCCAGTCAGGATGGGCGAGCATTTCTGGTTCTGGACGGTCTGCAGGCTACTATGGCATTCGTGCGAGTGAACAACCAGGATGCAGGCCCGGTTGCCTTCCATCCGCACGAGATTGAGGTCACGGAGCTGCTACGAGCAGGTCGGAATGAGATCGAGGTGCAGTTGGTGGGCTCCGTGCAGAACCTGCTGGGGCCGCACCACTATCAGGGAGGCGAGCCTTACTTCAACCTGCCTATCGGTGAGCTCTGGGCAAGTCAAACGCACTGGACAGACGCGTATGAGTGCGCCGCGTTAGGGCTGGGCGGAGCACACATCGTCTGGCGTGATTCCGAAACCAACCTCAGGTAATCGCAGATTCACCGCAGGGTCCTGTGCACCATTGGGCCCTGCGGTGAACCCGGTCTTGGGGACCTGTAAACCGGCTCGGGGGGATTTGCTAGTGGCTGCAACCCGACCTCGGTCGGTGAGCTCGGTGACAGAAGG
>JAAZAN010000091.1 GCA_012514315.1 Chloroflexota bacterium | reverse complement strand
TTTGTTCCCGGCGTGAGTTTTGACAGGGCGAAGCTGGGTTTTCTGCTTCCAACTGCCACTCAAAGCAGCATTCGTGACCACTTCTTGCCTATTTTGACGCGTCTGGATTAAGATGCGATTGCCCTGTCCACTGCGGTTGACGATCGGCAAACGAATAGTAGAATAGCCTCGCTATTGCCACGGCCTGAAGCAGATCGGCAGGCCGTTGTGTTGTCTTCGAGGAGGCACGATTGTGATACAATCCGAACGGGAGACGGCTGAAGGTATTCTGCTGACTGACGAGTACCAGCTCACGATGGCCCAGCTCTATTACCGTTACGGCTTGCACGAGAGGGGGGTGCAGTTCGACCACTTCTTTCGGCGCTATCCAGACTATGGGGGGCACACAGCGGGCTTCTGTGTCATGGCGGGGCTGGAATGGTTGCTGGACTGGATGGCCGGCGCTCACTTCCGCGACGAGGACATCGAGCATCTGCGGGGACAGAGGGGCCGCACGGGTCGTCGAGTGCTGGAGGATGATTTCCTCACTTGGCTGCGCGCCAACGGCTGTTTCGAAGGGATCAGTATGCGCGCGATCCCCGAGGGGCGGGTGGTCCATCCGAACGTGTCGCTGACCACAGTGCAAGGGCCGATGGCCATGGCGCAGATTCTGGAGACGGCGCTGCTAAACAAGCTCAACTATCAGATTCTCATCGCCACCAAGGCTGCGCGCATCAAGGAAAGCGCCCGAGGGCAACTGATGCTGGAGTTCGGCTTGCGGCGAGGTCACGATAAGGGGGCCAATGCCGGAGCACGGGCAGCCCTGATCGGTGGCGCGGATTTCTCCTCCAATGTGGGCATATCACATGTGCTGGGCTATGCGCCGAAGGGTACGCACGCTCACAGTATGGTCCAGGTTTTCATGGCGCTTGGCGAGAGCGAACTGGCGGCCTTCCAGGCATATGCCGATGTCTATCCGGACGATTGTCTTCTGCTGGTCGACACGATTGACACGTTGGAGAGCGGCGTTCCCAACGCGATCCGGGTGTTCGAAAACCTGCGTCGTCGAGGGCATCAGCCGGTCGGCATCCGACTCGATTCGGGTGACCTGGCGTATCTCAGCATCCAGGCGGCCAAGATGCTGAATGAGGCGGGGTTTCCCGATACGTCGATCGTGCTGTCCAACAATCTGGATGAGCTGGTTATCTGGCAGATCACGACTCAGATCGAACAGGAGGCGCCGCGCTACGGTGTTGATCCAGACCACCTGATTCGGCGGCTGGTGTACGGTGTGGGCACCCATCTAGTGACCTCGTGGGGTGAACCAGCGTTGGGTGGTGTGTACAAAGTCGTCGCTGTGCGTGATAGAGACGCCTGGATGCCTGCCATCAAGGTGTCGGAGTCGGCTAGCAAGACGCCCAATCCGGGCCATAAGTTGGTGTGGCGTCTGTACGATGAACGAGGTAAGGCGACGTGCGATCTGCTGAGTCTGGACGATGAGGATCCGAATGGTATGACACAGCTTATGTTGCGCCATCCATCTGATCACACGCGCTATCGTGTGGTGGACCGAGGAAACATCACTGGGATTGAACCACTTCTGGTCGATATACTGGACGAGGGCCGCGAGGTGTTGGAGCGCGTTCCCATTGACGAAATGCGGCGTCGGCGAGCGGCTGATGTTGAGCGCCTGGATTCGGGTGTGCGCCGGCTGCTAAATCCCCACGTCTACCATGTATCGTTGACTCAGCGCCTGTGGGATCTCAAGCAGGATTTGATTGGATCGGCGATGGAACACAGCCGGTAGGTGGGACTTGGAGAAGAAGAGAGAATTTCGGCTGGATCACGAGTATCCATACGAGCGCTCCGGGCCAGTTCGCTGGATCGTATCTCACGCTATCCGTTACCCAGTCTTTCCTATCCTGATGTTGTTGGCGTCCGTGCTGAACAACGTGAGTTTCGGCAACGTCCAGCTTTACATAGGGCGGGGATTTGACCTGATCAACTCGCAAGGCTGGGAACCCTCGGCGCTCCTGAGTCTGGCGCTGGGTCTGGCGGCGGTGGCAACCGCACAGGGTCTGACTGGGCTGGTACGCAATCTTTCCGTCGAGTTCGTCGCGTCGCGAGTCGAGCGTGATGCTCGAGATGAGCTGTATGTCAGTCTGCTGGGCAAAAGCCAGACATTCCACAACCGCCAACGGATCGGCGACGTGATGGCTCGTGCGACCAACGATGTGCGCAACTTGAACTACATGTTCAGTCCCGGCATCATGCTGATCGCCGATTCGGCGCTGACGGTGCTTATTCCGGTCGCGATGATCGGCGGAATTCATCCGCAGCTGCTGGCTGTGCCGCTGCTGTTTATTGTCCTGTTAGTCATCACGCTCGTCGACTACAACCGCCGGCTCCATCCGGTTAGCGAAGCACAGCGCGAGCAGTTCGGCGCGATGAATGCCGGGCTCCAGGAGACCATCAGTGGGATCGAAGTGGTCAAGGCGAACGCACAGGAGCGCCAGTCTTGGGTCAAATTCGTGCGCGATGCGGCACTGTACAGGGATCACTTCGTCCGTCAGGGTATCATCCAGGCCCGATATCTGCCGATGCTTGCATTCATCCTGGCGCAGGCACTGGGGCTGCTACATGGGCTGCTTGTCTGGCGCAGCGGGGCGATTACGTTGGGACAGGTGGTGGCTCTCATGGGACTGATCAACGCACTACGGTTCCCGACGTTCATCTCGATCTTCACGTTCGATCTGGTTCAGTTGGGTGTCGCCAGCGCCGGGCGGATTCTGGAGCTGATCAACACGGAGACGGATCTGGATGAGAACAGCGTCGGCGTCCGTCGCCGCGTGAGAGGCGAGGTCGTATTCGAGGATGTGACCTTCAGCTACAACGGCAAGCCTGTCGTCAAGGGAATCAGCTTCATGGCTCAGCCGGGAGAGACGGTCGCGATTGTCGGGCAGACCGGTTCTGGGAAGACGACACTGACGCACCTCATCAATCGTATCTTCGATGTCGACAGCGGGCGGGTACTCGTCGATGGCGCGGATGTACGGGATTGGAACCTGGAGTCGCTGCGCTCTCAGATATCGGTGATCGAGCAGGACGTGTTCCTGTTCTCGCGAACGCTGGCCGAAAATATCGCTTTTGGCTGTGAAGGCGCTGATCGTGCGGCGATCGAAGCGGCGGCGCGCGCCGCTCAGGCCCACCAGTTCATCACCGAGTTTCCTGATGGTTACGATACTGAGGTTGGGGAACGGGGTGTAACGCTCTCGGGAGGTCAGCGCCAGCGCATCGCTATCGCGCGTGCGTTCCTGACCGATCCACGCATTCTCATTCTTGATGACAGCACCAGCGCCATCGATAGTGCAACGGAGGATCAGATTCAGCGTGCCATGCGCCGGATCAGTCGTGAGCGAACGACATTCATCATTACGCACCGTCTCAGCCAGATTCGTTGGGCAGACCGGATCCTGGTCTTGCGACGCGGTGAGCTCGTCGATCAGGGGACACATGACGAGCTAATGGAGCGCAGTGTTGCCTACCGCCGGATTTTCGCTCGGTATGAATAGATTCGAACGGACTGACTGGCACAGTATGGGCTTGCCTGGAGAGTCACCATGGGGTTCATTCTAGACGGTTTGGATACCGAGAGCTACGATCGCAGTTACAGCGACCGATATCTGATCAGCCGCCTGGTCGGTTATTTCCGACCGTACACACGCCAGATGCTGCTGGTTGGCCTGATGCTTGCATTGAACTCTCTGGCCGGCACCGGCGGCCCGATTCTGATTTCCAGGGCGATTGGTCTGGTTGAGGAGAATCCGTCGCCGCACGTTATGCTGTTGATCGCTGGGGGTGTGCTGCTTCTGGGTGGGGCAGCCTGGATGTTCAACTTCATTCGAGGCTATTTCAGTGCTCACGTTGTCGGTGATGTCGTCCTGAGACTGCGCGAGGACGTCTTCGATGCCACTGTTCGTCACGATATGTCGTTCTTCGATGAGCATTCGACTGGTAAGATCGTCAGCCGGGTTACGTCCGATACGCAGGATCTCTCCAACGTGGTGACGCTGACGATGGACTTGATCAGCACAGTCCTGCTTGTGGTGATCCTGTCGACGTGGATAGCCCGCATCAGCCTGCGCCTGACGCTGCTCTTGCTGGCGATGACGCCGCTCGCAGTGGGTATTGCGCTCAGTTTCCGTCGGGTTGCCCGTAAGGTGACTCAGCAGGCTCGCCGTGTGACAGCGGTGATCAACGCGCAGATTCAGGAGTCTATCAGCGGGATCACCGTGGCCAAGAGCTTCCGACAGGAGCGCGCGATCTACGAGACGTTCAGCGAGAACAACCAGCAGGCCTATCGAGTCGGTCTGCGCCGCGGATTGACGCTCAACACGATCTTTCCTATAACGGGCCTTTCATCGGGTCTGGGCACGGCAATCTTGTTCTACGCCGGAGGGTTGGGTACGCGATCAGGAGCCGTCAGCGCCAGTGAATGGTATCTGTTCATGCAAACCGTTGGTTTCTACTGGTGGCCAATGCTTAGTGTGTCGTCCTTCTGGAGCCAGTTCCAGGATGGGCTAGCGGCCGCGGAGAGGGTGTTTGCCCTCATTGACGCTGAACCGAGAGTCGTCCAGGTGGACTCCGAACCGGTTGGTACACTGGCAGGACGGATTGAGTTCCGCCACCTGACGTTCACGTATACCGGTGATGACGTCGTGTTGCCAGACTTCAGCCTGGTCATTCAACCTGGTGAGACGCTCGCGTTGGTCGGCCATACGGGAGCTGGCAAGAGCAGCATCGGTCGTCTCGTTGCTCGATTCTATGAGTTTCAGGATGGCGAGCTCCTCATCGATGGTAGGGACATCCGCCGGCTCGATCTGGGCCAGTACCGTACCCAGATCGGCATTGTGCCTCAGGAACCCTTCCTATTCTCCGGAACTGTGCGGGACAACATACGCCACGGGGCCCCGGAGGCCAGTGATGCCCAGGTGGAGCTGGCCGCGCACCAGATCAGTGGTGGGGACTGGCTCTCAGATCTGCCGGACGGGTTGGACACCGATGTGGGTGAGCGTGGCGCCAGCCTTTCTATGGGGCAACGTCAGTTAGTTGCACTGGCGCGGGTTATCTTGAAGGATCCGGCGATCTTCATCCTGGATGAGGCAACGGCCAGTGTGGATCCGTTCACCGAAATGCAGATCCAGGATGGGCTGGACGCGATCATGCGCGATCGCACCGCCATTGTGATCGCGCATCGCCTCTCCACGGTGCGGAACGCGGATCGTATTGTCGTCATCGAGGATGGGCGGATCATCGAAGAGGGCACACATACCGGGCTCATGGCCCGTAGCGGACACTACGCGCGACTCTACAACACCTACTTCCGTCATCAGTCCCTGGAATATGTCGAGAACCTACCCGCTGAATTAGTCTGAGGTGCGTTGGCACAGGTTCGAACTCTAGAGCAATACACTCCCTCCTGCTTCGGCATCGCGCCGCCAACTGTGTTCTGCACAGATTGCCTCCCCGTTCTGCTTCAGTGAGAGTTGTCATGAATGAATCCACTTCCAGTCTGAGATCTGAGCTCCAACTATCTCCACGATGGGTGCTTGTCGCTATGCCAATCGTTGGAGCGCTCCTGTATATTGGCACGCAGACGCTCCTGCTTCCCTGGGAGACAGTCGATCGTATGGGAACGCTGCTTCTGCTCCTGTCTGGCCTGGCCGGGGTGGGCTGGCTGATCACAGTCTGGCGGGCTGCGTGGGGACGCTGGGCCGCCATTCTGGCGGCGGTGGCTGCCCCTTTCTGCACGGGCTTGTGGATGCAGATTCCAGCGGCCTTGACCCTGGCGGCGATCCCTGTGGGACTGGCAGTTCCGCTGATCGGGCTCGCAGCTGCCGTGACGACGGCCGTTCTGGAGTCAGCTGTGGTCATTGGTCTCCTCCTCGCTGCGCCTCATTCTGTGATCGATCCATCCATCGGAGTGGTGACGTTGGTGGGAATATGGGCGATGGTGGCCGTTGCGATCGCGACACGCAGGCCGACAAACCAACTCGCCGAGTGGCTGGATGAGTACTTTCGGCAGGCACAGGAGTTTCTGCTGGAGGCTCAGGATCGCAAGCAGGAGTTGGAACGAGCGTTGGAGGGGTTGGCTCATGCCAACCGCCAGCTTGCGCTGGCCAACGAACGAACCGCTGCCTTGCGGCAGATTGCGGAGGAGGCGCAGCGGGCTAAGACGACGTTTGTGGCCAATGTGAGCCATGAGTTCCGTACTCCACTGAACATGATCATCGGTCTGGTTGATCTGATGGTGGAGAGCCCAGAAATCTATACTGTGGCGCCTTCGCCCAAGATGCGAGAGGACCTTGAGGTGGTGCACCGCAACTGCGAGCACCTATCGAACATGATCAACGATGTTCTGGATCTGACCCGGATGGAGGCAGGGCGTCTGCTGCTACACCGCGAGCGCGTCGATCTGAGGCGCATTGTTGACCGGAGTGTAACGGCTGTTTCCCCTCTTCTGAACAAGAAGGGCCTGGCTCTGGATGTGCGCGTGCCGGCCGAATTGCCCGAAGTGTATTGCGACCGAGTTCGAATTCAGCAGGTGATCCTGAACCTGATGAGTAACGCAGCCCGGTTCACGGAGGTCGGGGGAATATCCGTAACGGTGTTACAAGAGGATCACAGCGTCGTCGTCAGTGTGGCGGACACGGGGCCGGGCATCTCCCCCGAAGACAAAGAGCGGATCTTCGAGCCGTTCAGCCAGGGTCGGAGTGAGCTGTGGCGTGATAGCGGGGGGAGCGGTCTTGGGCTGAGCATCAGCGAGCAGTTCGTGAAGCTTCACGGTGGCCGTATGTGGCTGGAGAGTGAACCGGGTGTAGGGACCACGTTCTTCTTTACTCTGCCAGTGTCACCGCCGATCGAGCACGTGGCCAGGCCTGGACATCACATCCGGAGCGACTGGGAGTGGCGTGAGGGCGCATTCCTAACCAGCCGGCCGGACTCGGTCAGCGATCTGGTACGGCCGTGTATCGCCGTCTATGACCCGGTCGGGGCGCTGTACCCGGAGTTCGCGCACCAGGGAGATGCCATCGAGTTTGTGCAGGTTTCTGATCTGGATGACCTGAGAGAGACGCTGGAGCAGTGTCCATCTCAGTTTGTGCTGTTCAACGCACTCGAGAAGGAGGACCTGCGTGCTGCGATGAAGTCGCTTCTGGACGTGGCGCCTGCCACCCCCGTCATTCTGTGTGAGGCGCCTCGACCTGCGGAGCGTGCCCTCGAGGCAGGCGCCCGAGGACACTTGACCAAGCCGGTTACGCGAGCAGATCTGGAGAGGGCCATCGAGGCGGTTGGCGACCCGGTTCAACGCGTTCTGGTCGTGGATGATGATCCCGATGTGCTGCAGTTGCTCACGCGCATGCTACACGCCTGCGATCGCGGGCTCGACGTAGAGGTCGCGTCAAACGGCGCGCAGGCATTGGCCGAAGTGCAGACCGGTGCGTTCGATCTCATTCTACTCGACATTGTGATGCCAGATCTCGACGGCTGGCGCGTTCTTGACGAGATCGTCCGGAGCCAGAGTACGGACGACGTGCCCGTCTTCTTTCTTTCTGCGCAGGATCCTGCCGACGAACCGCTCGCAACGCCGTTTTTCCTGATGGCTATCGATAGAGGTCTGACGCTCAATGAACTATTGCGCTGTTCGGTAAGCGCCTCCCGCACACTCCTTAAGTTGGGGGAAGCACCTGATCTAATGCTTCAATGAACTCGCGACGTCGAACCGGTTTCGAGAGGTACTCGGCAGCGCCCAGTGAGAGCGCTAAGTCGCGTTCGCGGACGACGGAGCAGATAATCACCGGGATCGGGCGTGTCACCAGGTCTTCGTGCAAACGCATCAACAGCTCCCAGCCATCCGTGTCGGGAAGCATCACGTCCAACACGATGATGTCGGGCTCAAGACTCTCCATCGCCTCGAATAGCTCCTGCCCGTGTTCCAGATGGACGATGTGATACCGTGTTCCTTCCGTGGACCGGCGATAGAAGCGGATCATGTCCGCGTTGTCGTCGACGACCAGTACGGTGATTCTACCGACTGATGGAGCTTCGATCCAGAGGAATACCCGTTGATCATCGATTCTTGCGCCGATGTCCGTGCCATCGGGTAACAGAATATCGGTGATCAGATCGCTCTCGCTGGGTGTTTGGCCCGCCTGGACGGCGCCCGTTATCGTGATCTTCACATCGCCGTCTTCCAGTCCCGCGTAGATCGCGATGTCTCCAACTGGCGCATAGCGGCTCATCCGTCTGATCGCACTGATCAGCACCTGTCGCAACGCCGATGGATGGATGGCTGACGTCAGATGAGGCTGAACAAAGCCGACCTGCAGATGCTGGCCGTCCCGGCCTGCAATGGCTTTTCCCAGGGCAAGCACGCCATTGATTGTCTCTGCGACGTCGGATATGGTCTCCGGCGCGCTGGCTCGCAGGGATGCCAATTCCTGCTTGGTCTGAGACTGCCAGTCTGCCGCCTGGATGTCGAGAGCTTCTCCGTTTTGGGCATCATCGAGCTGGTCAGCTTCCGCTATGGCTTGTCCACCAGGCTGGCTCTGTTCCCACAGTACGCGTGCTAGCGTGTGCACGGCAGTGCGCTGTGCGCGGCGCGTGCTACTCAGACTCATATGCATACGCTCGGCGGTCTCTTCCTGGGTGAGCTTCAGGATGAACCGATTGTGCAATAGGCCGTGAAGCTGCCTTACCTGAGCCGATGTCGGTGCGGAGTCATGCGGCTTCAGATCCTCGATTGCCTTGATGATGGCGGACTGAACACCCAATGCGCCATCCCGGCGCTCACTACCCGTTAGGCTATATAGCACGTCGGATGGCTCGTAACTGGCATCGTACAGACGCGACAGCGCATCCCGGAGTTCTTGTTCTATTTCCTCAATCAGCATAGGCGGTGGACAATATCTGAACAGATTCTGACCTGGACGCACGCCACACGATACGATATGATTAAAGGTGGGCGGCATATGGCCCAGGTCCATTATCGAGTGGATCTGGACCCATCATAGCACGTGCCTGAACCATCGTCAAACCCAGGCGCCGCGGCCCTCAGAGAACCGCTGAGGGACACCTATCTCCATATTACCATCTGTCGGAAAGGAGTCGTATGACCGAATCATCGGTTGTGGAACACGCCGTTGACGTCAGCCCCTTTGCAGCCTCCCAGCGGTGGACGTCGCAACATGACTATGAGCTCTGGTGGGATGATCCACGCGATGTGTGTCGCGTGGTGGCCCGTTTTGATCCAGGCTGTTGTCCGGACGGAGCGAGTGTCCGGCTCGAATACTGGCAACAGACTTGGCCCAAGGTCCGCGTGCCCAAAGGCGCCGATGTCGGTTCCGGTAGTGAGGGCTGGCTGGCCATCGATGACTGGACGAACGGTCGCTGGCAGACGGCGGACTGCGAATTCACCGCGAACGACCATGTGCTGGACTTCACCTTTCGCCCGCTCAATCTGAACGAGTTTCCTTCCGAGCATGACTTTCCGGCTGAGTTCCGCAGGACCATCAAACTGCGACTCCATTTCGGGCTGCCACAATGCGGGCTGAGGCAGGTTCACGTCTACACAGACTCCACGTGGCGCGACGCTGAGCTTGTTGTCGAGTGGTGTTCACCTGATGGAAATGAGATGGTGTGGGACGGTCACGCCGAGGCGTTCAATGGCGAGGTTCTGAGCGTCACTCCGCTGACGGCGGATACACGTGTACAGGAGTCGGGAGTCTGGCAATCGGCCACTGCGGGTCAGGACACGGGCGGTGTGAGGATCGGCGCCCGATATGCGCATTCCGAAGACTCGAACTCGTATGATCGAACGATCCTCACCGTGCGCTCTGCAGTGCACAGTCTCTCTGTGTCGGTCGATGAGGCGTTGCGGGAACCGGTGTATATCCGTGATCTGGGAGTTCTCGTGAGTCGCGCCGATCTCGGTATACGCCTGCGGGCGTACGAAGCGAGTTGGGAGCAGTCACACGACTCCACGCTGTATCAGCGCGTTGGCGAATTGCCGGAGCAAACGTGGGAGCGGGCCTGGGCTGATATGCCAACCAAAGGCCAGTTCTATTTCGTGCTGGGCTGTGAGGGCGGCCGGCAGAAGTTCGGCGTCGAGCCGAACGGAGAGGTCTTCCTGGGTGAGAACTTCATCCGTAGAGTTCCAGGTAAGGATACGCCCCGACTGGGTTGGGATGGCAGAGAACTGCGGTATGGATTTGGCCTTCCCCAGACGGCGTCAGGTGACCGGTCGATTCTTGATGGATATCTGCCTGTGATTCACACTGCCTGGGTCGATGGCAGTCTGTGCTATGAACAGGAGGCATACGCGACCTGGCTGGAAGGCGATATCCTGAACGATCGGATGGAGGGCGATGATCCGGTTGTCGCTATGATGCGTATCAAGGTCACCAACCGGAGCGCTGGGCCGGTTGAGGTACGATTGCCCCTGACGGCGACCGTGGATGGGCAGGGGCCGCAGAAGCTGGAAGCGCGGGATGGACTCGTCTACGCGGATGGTCCGTCCGCGACCCGAATGTGCTACGGCATAGACATAGGCGCCGTTGGAGAGCTGTGCAATGGGAATGGGGAAGTGGCCTACGAGTTCTCGGTGCCGTCGTGCAGCGCCCATACGTTCACTATCAAGCTGCCGTTCATTGATCTGACCGAGCAGGAAGAGCTGAACCGTCTGAGTGCGTTGTCGTATGACGAGGATCGGGAACGCGTCATCGAGTTCTGGCGACGTCGGACGGCGGAGGGGGCGCAGATCGAGACCCCCAACGAGACGCTCAACAACTTCTACCGGACGCACTTGATGCACATGCTGGTGATCAACGACCGCGAACCGAGCGCGGACCGCAATGTGGCGCGGTGCGGCGGGTTCCACTACGGATCGTTTCCCGATGAGGGGTGCATGGTCATTGCGGACCTGGATCGGCGTGGGTATCACGCAGAGGCGGAACGCTGTCTGGATCTCTACATTGAGTACCAGGGTACAGCGCCTTTGCCCGGAAACTTCCAGAGCACCGAAGGCGTCTTCTATGGTTCCGGCGGCTACGAGGTCGCTGGCTACAACCGCAACCAGGGATGGGTCCTGTGGTGCCTTGCGGAGCACTATCGGCTCACGCGCGACCGTGCCTGGCTGGAACGAGCGGCGCCTGCACTGATCAAGGGGTGTGACTGGATCACGCGCGAGCGTCGGGCGACGATGGTGATTGGAGAGGGCGGGCGACGGCCGATCGACTATGGGTTCCTGCCTACAGGATCGCTGGAGGATGTCACCGACTATTGGACGTGGCTCTCGACCAACGCGTATGCCTACCAGGGTATGTGCTCGGCGGCGGATGTCCTAGCTGAGATTGGTCACCCAGAGGCCAGCCGGTTGCGTGATGATTCGGCGGCCTATGGTGACGACCTGCGGGACGGGTTCTTCGAGGCCTGTGCGCGCTCACCCGTAGTCCGGCTGCGAGATGGGACGTGGGTCCCCCATTTCCCCGATCGATTGCAGCGGCGCGGGCGCGATTTCGGCTGGCTCCGTGAAGTCCTGGAAGGGGCCGCTCACTTGATATATTGTGGGATTATCGCCCCCGATGAGCCGGCTGCTCGCTGGATTATCGAGGACTACGAGGATAACCTCTTCCTGTCCAAGCAGTACGGCTATCAGACTGAGGATTTCGATCGACAGTGGTTCAGTTGGGGTGGCTTCTCGATGCAGCCGAATCTGCTCATATTCCCGCTGATCTACCTCGCCAGGGATGAGCCCAAGCACTATCTACGCTCCTACTTCAATCCCTTCGCGTCGGCGTTCTACCCCGACACGATGATGTTAACTGAACACCCGCTGCCTACGTTGGCGGACTGGAAGGGCGATCACTTCAAGTCGTCCGATGAGG
The DNA here is from genome assembly GCA_012514315.1 of Chloroflexota bacterium. Classification (GTDB taxonomy): domain Bacteria; phylum Chloroflexota; class Anaerolineae; order B4-G1; family B4-G1; genus JAAZAN01. Next base: position 77,224 of record JAAZAN010000091.1, on the reverse strand, counting down.
CGCTATCAACTTGGTGGTTGCGGTTGATGTTCCTGGCTGAACACGGAGATACGTTGTTCGTTGGCCAAGCGGTTCCGCGCTATTGGCTGGAGGATGGAAAGACGATCCGCATACGACGGGCTATGACTCATTTCGGCGAGGTGAGTCTGAATATCGTCTCGCACGTAGCGACGGGATCGATCGAGGTCCATCTAGATTCGCCAACCAGGAATCTGCCGGAGCAGATTCTTCTGAGGCTGCGGCATCCTGAGTGTAGGCCGATGCGATCAGTCTGGGTAAATGGTGTTGAGCATTCGAATTTCAACATTGAGACAGAGACAATACGTCTTGACAATGTCACTGGATCTATGTTGATCCGCGTGCGTTACTGAGAGAGCGGTTGGGGTAGACAGGAAGGAGGTGTACATCGAGGTTCGATCGATGATATCGCGGTGGGCTTGGTCCCGTATGGGGGCCTCTGGTGTGCGGCTGACCGTAGATGACGCAGGTCAGCAGGATATGTATCTCGATGAGGAGGACGGAAATGTCTGAACAAATGTCGCGTCGTGATCTGCTCAAGCTGATGGGGGCGGGTTCCGCCGGGCTGGCGCTGTCGGCCTGTGCCCCTCAGGTGGTGACCGAGGTCAGAGAGGTCGAGGTTCCGGTTGAACAGACAGTTGTGGTCAGGGAGACTATGATTGTCGAGACGACGATGGAACCAGCCCCGGGCTACGAGGAAGGCGAACTCACGATTCTGCTCTGCTGCTCGAGCCCGGAAGACGTGGACCATCGGGCCCAGTGGAATGAGGAGTGGGTCGTCGACTTCCCTGGCGTCACCGTGAAGCAGGACACGGTTCCGGCAGGGCAGAGCTACTTCGAGAAGCTCCAGACGCTTATCGCTGCCGGGACGATGCCTGATCTGTATGACATGTGGGAGGGGTATATCCAGCCCTATGCAGCGAACGGCGCTCTCGTCAATCTGGACCCGTTCTTCGAGGCGGATGACAAGGTGAAGAAGGATGATCTGGTGCCCGCGGCTTTCGATGGCGGCGCGTGGCAGAACAGCGTTTACGCATTCTGCCAGGGGTTTATGCCCGGACCGATCTCGCTTTACTACAACGTTGACCACTTCGATGCGGCCGGACTGGACTACCCGACGTCTGACTGGACCTGGGACGATATGAGGGCGACGGCTCAGGAACTGACCGATGTGCCCAACCGGTGGGGCCTCGTCTACAGTCTGTGGTTCGTGCCCTGGCTCTACTGGATCTGGTCCAACGGTGGAGATCTATTCAATGAGGATGAGACACAGTGCACCTTGACCGATCCCAAGGCGTATGAGGCGCTTCAGTACTGGGCGGATATGGTGCTGATTGATGAGACGACGCTGCCATCTACCGAGGCCCAGGCGTTGCAGGGGCCGGAGAATGCGTTCCAGACCGGCATGGTCTCAATGTATCTGGGCAACTGCTGGGATGTGCCCGCGTTCGAAGCGGCTCGGGACGAGACCGGCTTCAACTGGGGAGCCGTCCTTTCCCCTAAGGCCCCAGACGGCAACAGGGTGTGGTATGAGCATTTCTGGTGCTGGGGCATGTCCACGCAGACGACGCGCCCCAACGTCGCCTGGCTGTACATGCGCGATTTCATCCTGGATCAGGTGAACCAGGCTGCCCAACCGATGGTGCCATCTCTGAAGCAGCTGCTGCACATCTTTGCCACGGAGAAGAACCGTGAATTGGGCCTTGAACCGCTGATCACGTTGGCCACCGAGCCTGGGTTGCTGAGAGTCCCAGGCGCTGGTGAGAAGTTCGACAAGATCAGCGGCATCGCCCAGGCTGAGATCGATCTGGTCTTCATTGGGGAGGAGACTGCGGAACAAGCCGCTACCAATGTGTGCCCCAAGATCGATGAGGAGTTAGCTCGAGGCTAGCCCGCGGGTTCAAGTGACAAGCGTGCGAGACCGCACGTCTGCGGAGCTTCAGGGCCGGTGGCCTGGTGCAAGATTCCCGGCCACCGGCATCTCCGCGCAGGAGGAGCGATCGTATGACAGATCCACGGATGAACACCATATCACCGGGCGCCCAGAGCGGGCATCGGTTCAAGCTGAGCAATCGACACCGTGAAACGTTGGTCGCCTACGCGTTCCTGAGTCCATGGTGGCTCGGGTTGATCGTATTCCTGGCTGGTCCGATGCTCTTTTCGCTCTATCTGAGTTTCACGGCATACAAGATCATCCAGCCGCCGGTATGGCTTGGGTTGGCCAACTATGCGCGAATGTTCAGCGATGAGCTGTTCTATCATTCGTTGAGGGTCACGGTGACTTACACGATATTCAGCGTACCGCTCACGATCATCGGCGCGCTGTGCATCGCAGTTCTGCTCAATCAGAACGTCGTGCTGTCCGGTGTCTTTCGGACGGTATTCTACTTGCCATCGGTGATCTCCGGCGTCGCGGTGGCCATCGTGTTCGCCTGGATCTTCAATTATCGATTTGGGATTCTCAACTACTTTCTTTCGCTGGTTGGCATTACCGGCCCTGCCTGGTTGGGACATCCACGGTGGGTGCTCTGGGCATTCGTGCTGATGAGTCTGTGGGGGATTGGGGGCACCGTGGTTATCTTTCTGGCGGCGCTTCAGGGCGTACCCAAGCCCCTGTATGAAGCCGCTGAGATTGACGGCGCCTCAAGCTGGCGGAGCTTCTGGCGCATCACCTTGCCGATGATTTCCCCGTCTATTTTGTTCGTGCTGATTATGGGCATTATTGGTACTTTTCAGACCTTTACACAAGCGTATATTATGACTGGGGGTGGACCGGCGAATGCGACCCTGTTCTACTTGCTGTACCTGTATCGGAACGCATTCAGTTGGTTCGAAATGGGCTATGCCTCAGCGCTGGCATGGTTCCTGTTCCTGGTGATCCTCACTCTCACCGTAGCCCTGCTTCGTTCGTCCGCTCGTTGGGTCTACTACGAGACTAGCGAGGAGGGGAGGGTGTGATGGCGACCAATACGTTGACCAAGCGCAGAAGGACATGGCAGCGCACGGTGTGGGTGGTTGTCCAGCGCGTGTTCATCTACAGCATGCTATTGATACTCGGCACTGTGATTCTGTTGCCGTTCCTCTGGACGCTCTCGTCGTCGCTCAAGCCGTATGGAACCGGGATTACGTTCCCGCCTCAGTTCATTCCTGAGAGTTTCGAGTGGGAAAACTACGTGAAGGTTCTGCAGACGATCCCGTTCACGGGGTACCTGAAGAATAGTCTGCTCGTCACCGGCCTGTCGTTGGTCGGCGAGGTCCTGTCCTGCTCTCTGGTGGCCTTCGCTTTCGCGCGGCTGCGCTTTCCAGGGCGCAACGTGCTGTTCATGATTCTTCTGGCGACGATGATGATTCCGTACCCGGTCACGATGGTGCCAACTTTCGTGATGTTCAATAAGTTGCAGTGGGTGAACACCTATTTGCCGCTGATCATCCCGCCCTTCTTTGCGCCGGCGTACAACGTGTTTCTATTGCGCCAGTTCTTTCTCACGATCAACCACGAGATGGACGAGGCGGCTGAAGTGGACGGTGCGAGCAAGTTCCGGATCTATTGGCAGATCGTTCTCCCTTTGGCCAAACCGGCCCTGGCTACCGTAGCGATCTTCTCCTTTATGTTCTACTGGAACGATTTCATGGGACCGCTGATCTATCTGAGTGATAGCGAGAAGTTCACACTGGCCCTAGGCATCAATTTCCTGCGTTCGATGCGCGGTGGTGGTGATCTGTCTGTCCAGATGGCAGCGAGTGTTATGTTTGTTGCGCCGTGTATCGTGCTGTTCTTCATTGCACAGCGGTACATCGTGCAGGGGATTGTTACGACTGGGCTGAAGGGGTAGCATTGTGGATCTGAGTAGAATGATGGCCGGACAGATGAGTCTTGCTCCGCAGGACCTCGAGCGGATGCATACTGCGGCACTGAGGGTGCTTGACGAGATTGGCATTGCGATCGAGAACCCCGTTGCCCTGGACGCACTGAAGCGCGCTGGGGTTCGAGTCTCGGGCGATCGCGCTCACTTCGCCCCCGGGTTCGTCGAGGATAGGCTGGCGGCTCTGCGCTGCGAGTGGGAGGGTGTGCCGTCGCGGCGCAGAGCCGACCGCTTGACCGTGACTGTCGGCGATATGTGCCAGTACTATCACAGTCCGTTCAGCGACGATATCGAATTGATGACCACCGCAAACGTGGTTGAGGCGACCAAGAGTGTGGAGACCATGCGCGACCTGGGGCTGGGCAGCTATGTGCCAGGCGTGCCCCGCGATGTTCCTCAGCAACTACAGGCAATCGTGGAGTATCGAGTGGGCGCTGAGTACTTGACCGGAGGGCCGACGCTTGATACACTACATCCACCTGAAGCACTGCCCTACTTGTTTGAGATGGCGGACGCAATGGGTGATCCAATGGACGCGACCAACATCTTCCCGGTGAGCCCGCTACGCCTCTCAGGGTATGAGTTCGAAATAGCTGTGAAGTACGTCGAGCGATGGAAGCGTTACTCTGTGACGACCTATCCAGCGGTCGGTGCGACGGGGCCGATTCGCCTTCGGGCGGCGTGGGTGTTATCGATCGCCGAGGGGTTGGGTGGCGCCATAACGTTGCACGTGGTCAGCGGGGGCAAGCCGGTCCGATTCAGTATTGGTATGTTCCCATTTGACTTACGGACATTCACGATCGTGGGGGGGATGCCCGAGTGCGCCTGGATGTACTGGGTCAGGGCACAGATCAACCGGTTCTACGATGCACGTTCCGGCTATTCTATGATGTTGGGGACGCAAGCCAAACGTCCGGGTCTCCAGGCGGGCCTGGAGAAGGGCATGGCGGGCGCTTTCGGGGTCATGTCGGGCTGCGATGACCTGCATTACATTGGCGTCCTTAGCTTCGACGATATCTACAGTCCCGAACAGGCTCGGGCCGATATCGAGTTGCGCGATGCTCTCGAGCAACTCGGACGCGGCATCCCGGATGAGGATCCCGAGCAATGGATAGACGTGATTCGTGAGGGAATCGGTAAAGGCTACGTGGACGCCAACACCACGCTCGATCATTATCGAGAGACCTACTGGTTTCCGCGCCTGTTCGACAGGATGTCGTGGCACAGTTTCGCGACCGGCGCCGGACGCACCGCCAGACAGCGGGCCCGTGAGGATGTGCTGGCCCGGCTGGCCGGATACAGCTACCGCCCCCCGGCACGGGAGGCTGAGGATGTTCGCCGTATCTTCGCGGACGCCTGGCAGCGGCTAGGTGGCGCTCCGGACGCGCCATGTCTCCCGCTGCTTCGAAATGAGTGATGAGGAGGTCTGAAGATGAAAGTTGGGATCAAGGGAGGGATGCTCGATCTGCTATCTGAGGGTGACGTACAGCGCATTCACAACGCGGCGTTGTCGCTTCTCGATAACCCAGGTATCTTCAGTGAGTCAACCCTGTTTCTAGATATCTTCGAGCAGGGCGGCGCCAGAGTTGATCGCGACTCCCGTATGATCAGGGTGCCCGCGGATTTGGTGATGGCGGCGGTAGAGTCCGCTCCGAGATCGTTCATACTTCACGGACGCAACGATCCCGGTATGGACCTGATGATTGAGCCAGGCCGTAGCTACTTCGGCATGGGGGGGACCTCGGAACCCTCCTTCTTCGACTACGATCACTGGGGGCCACGTCGTCCTACCAAGGACGACATGGTCGCCAGCACTCGTATCGGCCATGCGATGCCGAACATCGACTTCGTTCAGACGTTATGTATGTCTGCTGATCAGCCGACTGATGTGATCTTCTTCCACGACTTCGACGCGATCTTCCGCAATACTACCAAGCCAACGGTGATCAACGTGCTTGAACGGCCGTTCACGGGACGGCTGCTGGAGATCGCCGCGGCTGCTTCGGGGGGCGAGGGCGTGCTGCGCGAACAGCCCAGTGTGCTTGGCATCGTCACCCCTGTATCTCCGTTAAAGATCGCCATCACGAACGAGGGGATTGTGGACGCGGTCAAGGCGGGTGTGCCGATCCTGTATTCCCCGGGGCCGTTGATGGGAGCGAGTGGGCCGGCCACTGTGGCCGGTACGCTCGCTCTGACCTTCGCGGAGGTGCTGTTCGGTGTCGTGCTGGTGCAACTGATCGAGCCGGGGGCCAAGGTTGTTCTCAAGCCGGATACGGACGTATTCGATATGAAAACGACGCAATGCACCTATGGTAGTCCGGAGCAAAGCCTGGGCAAGGCCGCTGCGGCGCAGATGGCCCGTTTCTATGACCTCCCCGTCTACGGATTGGGCGGCGGCGTGGAGGCCAAGGCGCCCGACGCTGAAGCGGCATCTGAAGCGATGATGAATATGTTGCTGAATGCGTTGGCAGGTATGTCACTCTCGCAAAGCCTGGGTACCCTCTCCTTCGGATTGTACGGATCGCAGGAAATGGTGGTGATCTGTGACGAGTTGGTGCATATGATCCGGCGTGTGCTGACCCCTGTTGTCGTAGATGACGAAGCACTGGCGCTGGACGTGATCAGGGACATCGGACCGGGCGGCAGCTATCTGGGGCACGATCACACAGTCCAACATTTCCGTCGAGAGCTTTTCTTCCCGAACCTGTTCCGACGTCAGACGATTCAGGAATGGCTGGATACAGGGAGCCGAATGATCCACGAGGTTGCCCACGAGCGTGTACTCCAGATACTGGCCGAGTCTCGGCCTGTGCCGCTGCCGGCCGGTGTCGACGCAGCTCTGGAAGATGCGGTCGCGCGGGCGATCACGGAGACCGGGAAGTCGGGCGGCGCCAATCGGTAGAATGGCGGAAATGATGGTAGGACCACGAGGAGGATAACGATGACCAGGATTGAAGAGGGGTTGAAGATCGATCAGGCGTCGATTGTACGATTGGAGAGCGATCGACTGAGAGTGGATGTTGCTCCTGAGGTCGGCGGGCGCATCGTGAATCTCACCGAGCTGGATTCCGGGTACCAGTTTCTCTGGCACAATCCGCGTCTGGAACTGGAGAAGCTCACGCCAGGCAGTGAATATGATCCCAACTTCTACGGTGGGATCGATGAACTGCTGCCTAACGATATCCCGGAACAGATCAATGGGATCGACAGCCCGGATCATGGCGAATTGTGGACGACTGCGCTGGACTATCAGGTCGATGGCGAATCGCTGGTGGTGGAGGGTGTTCTCCCATTGTGTGGCCTGAAGTATCGGAGACGTTTGACGCTGCGAGCCGGGGAGCCGGTGATCGATGTCGATTACCTGATCGAGAACACGACTGATGAGCGGCGGGAGTTCCTCTGGAAACTGCACGCTGCTTTGCGCATCTCAGAAGGGGATCTGATTGCGTGTCCTGCTCGAACTGGGAGGGTGGTCGATCCTGAGTGGTCACGCTGGACGCGCCCCGAGCCGTTCGAGTGGCCGGTTATCGAGGGGCAACACGCCAATCGCATTCCGGCGCTGGACGGTACGATGGATTTCTTGTTCATCTATGATCTGACAGAAGGGCGCGTGTCTTGGAAGAGCGCCGCGCACGCCAAGATGTTCGAGTATCGCTTTGATACGGACGTTTTCCCGTATGTGTGGTATTTCGCCTCGTACGGCGGATTCGACGATCATTATGTGGCGATTCTCGAACCGTGCACGACCATGCCGCTATCGGTCAATGAGGCAGCGGGATTGGGCCAATGCTCGGTGCTTGGTCCGGGCGAGAAGATCGAGACGCGTGTGACGATCTACGCAGGGCCTCTCACGGAGTAGGGTTGTCGGATCGAGTGTGACGTCTAGGCAGTATCTCGATGTGAAATGCGGCGTCCCTCGCGAGGGACGCCGCTTTCAGTATGGGGGTCTGGCAGCCGGTAAGCAGATCCGACGGCCGCCTCTGTGTCAGCTGAACAGTGGGCTCAGGTAGGCGAATGATCTGTCGACCACGCCCTGAACGGATTCCAGTGAGTACCCCGTGCCGTTGTGAGTTCCGACGATCTCCAGGACAACGTACTGAGCGCGTTCGGTTGTCTGCATCTCCTGGGCGAGTGCGGGGAGATCCAAAACGCCGTTTCCTGGAATTTGGTTCTCGACTGGGCCGATGGGACGCTCCCGCGAGGCTCGATTGTCGCGAATGCGAAAGGTGATGGCGTACTGTTTCACCTGCCGGAGTGTATCAAGGGGATCCTCGCCGGTGCCTGAGCGCCAGATGTGTGATGCGTCGTAATTCAGACCGATCCAATCGGCATTGAGCTGAGGCATAGCCTTCAGAATCGACTTGCACGAGTAGATCGCCGTACCCACGTGTGGCTTGATCGCCAGCTTGACGCCGTATTCAGCGCTCTGCTCAGCAGCTCGATTGAGGATGTCGATAACGCCGTGCAGTGAGGCCTCGTACTCCGGTGCGAAGGCGTCATTCTCGACCATAGGAGCCTCGCCCCCAGCACCCTCAGCGATCATCGGTGCTCCCAGCAACCGGGCCGCCTCTAACACTCGGGGGAAGTCGTCGCTGGTCATCGATATGCCGCCCGTTCCTGCCAGTGATTCGATGGCGAGGCCACGCGAGGCGATCTGGTTCTTGATGTTCAGATAGTAGCTATCTGACTTCCCAATCTCAACATGAGGGGCCATACCGGGACGTGCGCAGAGCTCTATGGCCGCATATCCTGCCTTGGCAATGCCATCCAGCGCTTCGTCCAGGCTATATCCTCCGTACAAGATTGTGCTGCATCCAAGTTTCATATCCGTATCTCCATTCACTCCCCTCGTGTGGGATATTGCGCAAACAACGCTCGGCTACTTCACGTAGACGACGGTTTCGTTCTCTAGGGACTCGATCGCCGCCGCCAGAACCTTCTGTGCGGCGAGTCCATCGGCTCCGGATCCGTCGATCTCATCGGGGGCAACGCGGGCCTCGATCTGTTCCAGGAAGCGGTGGATGCGGTTGCCGAACGTATCCTCAAACCCGCGCATTCCCCCAAAGATCGGATTTGTGTAGACTGTCTTCTCGAGATTGCCCGCCGGATAGAGGGTGGCCTCGCGATACATATCCTCGACCACGAAGCGGCCACCTGTGCCCGCTACCTCGCAGCGTTCCATCGGATGTCCCCGCTCGATGTCATAGCTGCCGGTGAGCGAACCCACGACGCCATTCTTGAAGCGCATGTTGAATTGAGCAGTGGACCAGATCTTGCGCCCCGGCGCTTTGATCGCGAAACACTGTACCGCCTCGACGTCGCCGCAGTAGTAGCGCATGACGTCGACCGTGTGTGGGTGAAGTGCCTTGATCTGAAAGTAGGGCGAACTCTCGCGCGGGTTCATGATCCACATGCTCATGTTGACGAATAGCAGGCGCCCCAGACGGCCCTCATCCAGCCAGCGCCGGGCCAGCAGTGCAGCCGGCGTAAATCGGTGGTTGAGATTGACGCCCAGACAGAGCCCCTTCTCCTGTGCTTTCCGGACCATCGTCTCGCCCTCGGCGATATCGTTGGAGATGGGTTTCTCGCACAGCACGTGACAGCCGCCTTCCAGCGCCTGAAGGGTGGGGACGCAGTGCTCGCTGCCATATTCGTAGCCGCCGGTGGCTACGCTGCAGATGTCAGGTTGCAGAGCGGCCAGCATCGTTGTCACGTCGTAGAAGGCTGGGACGCCCAGTCGTTGGGCTGCCGCATCCGCTCGATCGTGGAGGATATCGCATACCCCGACCAGTTCAGCCAGTGGATCCGCCGTATACATATCTGCGTGGCGGTTGCCGATGGGGCCCATTCCAATTACACATACCCTAAGCATTCTCTGATGCTCCTTGTCTGCCTGCAGTGCCATCCGGTATCCGGTATCCATACGCCCGCGCAGCGGGTTCGAAGAAGTCGAAGTAGTTGGCGCCCGTGTCCTGTTTCCAGCGATCGATGACCTCTGGATGAACGGGTATCTTGGCCAGCTTGATCTGTAGGAAGTCCTCAAGGCGTGCGAGTGTTTCATCCTGCTGCAAGATGAAGTCCTCAAGCTTCACCTCGATCCAATGCTCTGGACGTGGAACAGCCTGGACCAGATCGTACTGGTACTTCCACGAGATTGCGCGGCGCAGTCGGACGTCATCGGTTTCCGGGTAGGGAATCCCGAAATCCCGCAGATCGTCCGTCACGTGGGGGCGCAGGATGCAGTCGCGTGGATTTCGGATCCAGAAGATGTACTTGATGTCAGGAAGCATGCGGACGATCCAAGGAAACGCCAAGGTGGTCTCCGGGATCTTCCAGCCCCTGTGCTCGTCGTTACTGTCCAGGACAGGCTTCAGGTAGGCCGTGATCAGCCGTACAAATTCCGGATCGATATCCCCGGTGAGCAGTTGGCTGAAGTCCCACTCGAGATCGCCCCCCCATTCCACGTAGCGTGAGATAACCCGGCAGGCCTCATACATATTCTCGGGAGGTATCATATCGCCCGATCGGTTGATGCAGTTGCCCATGAAGACACCGCTGGCATAGAGCGTGTGGGATATGGCGCGCGTGCCAGAGTGCCCGCGGCCAATGATGGTGATAGTTGACATGATTCTGACGATTACTCCATCCGGATAGTCGTGGTGCGGTGATCTACAATGTGATGACTCGACCTGTCTGCCAGGATTCGATCGCGCCTTCCAGTACTGTCTGAGCCTTCAGTGCCTCTTCACCTGACGCGTCAATCTCCTCAGGCCTGACCTGTTGAAGGTTCTGCTCGATCCACCTGTCGATTCGGCTCTTGAATGTATCGCCAAAGCTCTTCATCCCGCCCAGGTAATCGTAAGTGACGGTTTCTGGTGAGAACCTCGGGTAATACTCGAGGTGTTCGCACGCATCGCGCAGCACGAAACGAGCATCGGAGCCGACCACCTCCAGTGTCTCCAACCCGTAGCTTCCCCCCGCACCGAAGCTTCCATCGTAGCTTCCGGTCAGATGACCGAGAATGCCGTTCTCGAACAGAACATTGACCTGGACATTGGACCAGATCTTGCGTCCCTTGCCCTTCTTGAAGAAGGCCTGCACCTTGGCGACGTCGCCGCCGAAATACCGCATAACGTCAACCGAGTGCGGGTGCAACGCACGAATGTGGAACCACGGGGAGCTCTCGTTGGGATTGTTGATCCACATCGTCATATTGATGATGTTGAGCTCTCCCAGGCGCCCTTCCTCGACCCATTCCTTAGCCCTCAACGCGGCTGGGGTGAAGCGATGGTTCAGATTGATGCCATAGCGGAGACTCCTGCTTGTCGCGAGAGCCACCATCTCGCGCGCTTTATCGAGCTCGTTTGAGATGGGCTTTTCTCCAAGCACCGGAATACCCGCTTGCAGCAATTCCATTGTGGGTTCGTAATGATCTCCGCCGTTCTCCACACCGGCCGTGCACACGCTCACTGCATCCAGCGCCACACCACTGGCCAGCATCTGTTGCACACTGTAGTAAGCTGGGCAACTGTACTTCTCGGCCGCCCGGTCGGCTCGCTCGCCAATGATGTCGCACACCGCAACGATCTGACACTCCGGGTGCTCCTTGTAGATCCCGGCATGGATGTTCCCGATGTTCCCCAGTCCGACAACCGCAACTCTCAGTGACATCGTCGTCCTCCTATTTCGCCTTCTTGTCTTTCTTGTGGGCTGCTTTTCTGTCCTTCTTGGACTTCGATTTCCTCGCGAGACCCCCATCAGACTCGCTATCCTGGGTCTTGTCACCGTTGGCTTGGGCTTTCCGGGATTCCGCCTGCAGACGGATGGCTTCGCTCACATCACCAATATGCAGAGTGTCATAGGCCTGCTGGGACGTCTTGAACGAGCCGACACCTTCGTGACCATGCCAGTCACCCTGGTGCATGATTGGGTTCTCCAACCCGGTCTCCTGCGAGCGCTTGGCTAACCAGGCTTCCATCTCCTGTGTCAGTGCGTCCACGATCTCTGGGTGGTTCTCAGCTAGATCGCGGTTCTCGCCCGGATCCTCGACCAGATTGTACAGCTCGACGGGAGGCTTGAAGTGGAAGTCCGGCTCAAGGGCACGGATCAGCTTCCACTGTGGAGTGCGCCAACCGTGTTTGCGCATCCACGTACACTCGGTGATGTAGAACGAGCTATCGTAGGAGGCGATCTCACCTCTGGCCAGCGGCATCAGACTCTTGCCGTCGAAGGCAAGTTCGTCATCCTCAATACCGGCGAGCTCGAGCAGGGTGGGCATCAAGTCCTGATGACGATTGTATCCACCAACGCGTTTGCCTTGAGGCATTCTGCGTGGATAACGAATGATGAGCGGCACGTGAAGTGTAACGTCGTAGAGGCCATGGTGATCGAACCAACACTCGTGATCGTACAGGGTTTCCCCGTGATCGGAGTTGATGACCACGATGGTCCGATCGAGTATTCCGCGGGACTCAAGCGCCGTGAAGATGGCCTGTATACACGCATCCATATAGGCGATCGCTCCGTCGTACTGAGCGATGATGTAGTCCTTGTCAGTGATGCCCGGGGGCATCCAGCTCGCGAAGAAGTCGCGAAACGGCTTGAACTCCATCACTGGTTTCATCGACTGATTGCGCGGATCGAGCTCATTGCCGTGATAGAACATGCGCTCAAATGGCTCTGGAGGCAGATAGGGGGCATGCGGATCCATATGGCGCAGGAATAGCAGGAATGGCTGTTTGAGATCAGCCAGACGGTTCAATTCGGGGATGGCGACTTCATTCAGGTTCTGGGCCTTGGGACTGCGTCCCTCCCGCCAGCTTCCCCACCCGTAGAAGTCCAGATATGTGTCGAAACCTCGCGAGGCTGGGTTCCCACTGAACCCAACACATGTGGTGCTGTAACCAGCTTCCTGGAGCACTTCGGGCAGCGTCCTGACCTCGGGACGCAGGGGCCCTTGATGCCTGAGCGCCACGACCTGGGTACTGAACACATCCATCCCGGTGAGCATTGTGGCGTACCCGCTTGTTGTGGGAATGTACGGGCTATAGGTGCGCTCGAACAGCGTGCCGTCCTGCGCGAACCGGTCGATGTGCGGGGTGGTCTGGCGTGGATACCCGTAGCAGCTCATATGGTCGGCGCGTAGAGAGTCGATCCCTATAAGCACGATATTGGGTGGACGCTTAGTTTTTACTCGGGTGGACATGATCTCTCCTTGTGGGATCTCTGCTAGACTGTCAAGGAAAACATCCGATTGTCACACGGTGAATCAGATAAATGAGTCTGCTAGTCCAGTTTTCGAGATGGCACCTGTGCTGTGCACCCAGGCCTCTGAATCAGTCGATCCAGGCGTGGACGGTTGGGCGAAATTCTAGTTCGTCGATGAGGCCGTTCAGTTCGGCGCTGGAGAGCGGACGTCCTTTGCCTGCATAGGCTGTGAGAGTGGCTTCCATCATGTTCGTGCCGTACGATCGATCCCCATAGCGCGGCGTCGTGGTGATGATTCTGTTGACACCCCTTGATCTCAGAAGGTCGATATTGTCACCTGTGGTCGTATTGGTGATGACCGTCTTGCCCTCAAGATCGTCCGGGAGGTACTTCCGCATGAACAGGAAGTCTCCTGCGATAAGGTCGGCGTCTTTCCAGTAACGCTGATACTTTGGCTCCTGCTCCGCGCCGCTGCTCCCATAGTAGAGCATACTCATTGGGAAGTGACTGACAAGCGGCATCATCAACCGAGCTACTCGGTAGAATCGGTCCAAGCCACGAACTGGAACTGGAAGGCCCAGTGCGACCATAAAATCGCCGATGATTATTTCATCGGTGATCTCCGACACGGCCTGCGCCATTCCCAACCGATCAATGGCCATCGGCATGAAAGCGCGACGGTAGTGTGGCACCTGGCCAATGGTCGGGGCTGCCAGTTCGATAACCCGTCGTTCGAGTGTGTGTTTGAGACCGCGTCCGTCCACAACAGGAGTCCGGTGCACTCCCTCAACTAGCTTCAATGCAGCTCGCAGCGGATACTCCCGGGCGCCAACCCGGATGTAGAGGTCGACCCCACCCACGCCTAACGCGTCGACCTGCCCGTCCAGGTCCAAGAAGAGCTGCCTGGAGCGTTCGGCATCTCCGTCGGTGCCCATACGCCTGACATGGATGTCTTGGTTGCCTAGATGGATGACTGTCTCCCGATCACGGGTGTGGCTGCCCAAGCTAACACTGACTGCTTTCTTCATCGACCTCCTAGTGCGCAGCGGATGGGATAATCACGGGGCCCATTATACAACACTATCAGCTGCGGCAAAGCTGAACCGACGGGGAGCATTTGCTGTGTCAGCGGAGAATGCTACAATCCGTGAGAGTTCTATGAAGGCAGTGGGTATCTCGTTACGCGCGCCTATCGGAGCAGAGTGGCGATCAGTGTGCGCGGCGTTTCTCACGACCCAATTGTTAGGAGGAGATTGTCTTGAGCAACAAGATAGTACTGGTCAACGCGGTTCTACACCCTGAGGCGGCTCAACGGTTGGAGGAGGCGCCAAATGTCGATGCAGTGCGGCCGAACTCCACGCAGGAGATGGCCTCTCTGCTCCCTGACGCCCACGGCATTGTGCTAGGAGGCTACGCTATGGGCGCGGAGCAGATGGATCAGGCTGTCCGGCTGGAGGTGATCGGTCGTCACGGTGCGGGCATTGACAACGTCGACCTTGCAGCCGCATCGGAGCGGGGCATTGTGGTGACGTCCACGCCCGATGGCCCAACCGAATCGACAGCCGAACACACGCTGATGCTGATTCTTGCCGCTGCGTGTCGGCTGCACCAGTTCGACAAAGCGATGCGCTGCGGGGACTTTTCGGTGCAGGGTTGCCCCGACAATATGGGGTGCGAACTGCGTGGGAAAAGGCTTGGCATCGTGGGGTTTGGTCGCATTGGCCGACGGGTGGCTGAGATGTGCCGTGATGCACTTCAGATGTCAGTCTACGTGTACGATCCCTATATGGCTCGTGAGGACATTGAGGCTTGGGGGGCTACGCCTGTGACAGACCTGATCGATCTCGCGCGCGAAGCAGATGTGTTGTCTGCGCACATGCCGCTGACCACCGAGACCTATCATATCATCAGTGTCGACGTCATCCGCGCGATGAAGCCATCGGCCATACTGATCAACGCGGCTCGGGGCCCGGTGCTGGACGAGCTAGCGCTAATCGAGGCTCTGCAGGACGGACACCTGGGCGCCGTGGGGCTCGACGTATTTGATCCGGAGCCGCCCCGTTCTGATAATCCGCTCTTTGATATTGACCGTGTTGTGTTGACGCCTCACACGGGGAGTTTCACCTACGAGGGCCGCCGGTTGATGGGGATGACGGTTGTTGATGACGTGGTTGCTGTGCTGAACGGCGAGCGCCCAAGGTTCGCGGCGAATCCGGAAATCTGGGCTCGACGACGCGTCACAGGGTGAGCGCATCGCGCACCGGAAGGCAGTCCGTGCGGTCTGAGTGTCTTCCAGCGACGACTTTCGTGGACGGTGGATTACTGTGGAAGCTGGAGTGGACCGAGGATTGGGTCGATTTCCGTTGTATGTTGAGCATTTCGCAAGGAGTCAGCAAATGAGAATATCCTGTGTCACTGCTAGTTACGTCGCTGATGTGCTGAACTACCCCGGTCAGATCGACTGGAGCCTGGCAACAGAGAGGATTTTGAACACCCCCGTGCTAGACATGATCGACGACCTCCTCGACCGACTATCACCGGCCCGACTCGACGGAATTGAGTTCTGGTATCCACATATCTCCCCGGGAAACCTGACGCCTGCCTGCGTCAGTGAGATCCGTAAGCGTCTCGCGATGCTCAATATGACGTGCTGTGCGTGTGCTGGTGGAATCGGTGATCCGGAGGAAGACCCCAACGCGGTTGAAGAGCTATTCCAGGTCGCCCGGTTGCTGGAAGCGCCACTGATCGCTGGGCATATGTCGGAGCAGGTGGCGCCCCAACTGGCGAGACTATGCTCCAACTACGGGATTGCCGTGGCATATGAGAATGCTTTGGAGACCGACGCAGCGGAGATACTCCGCATCGTACGATTGGGTGATGAGTGGGTTGGCGCCAATCTCGACACGGGCAATCTGGCCTCGCAAGGCGGCGATCCCGTACAGGCTGTGCGTGAGCTAGGTCCACGGATTATGCACGTTCACCTTAAGGACGTGCCAGAAGTGGGCTCACACGATTGCGTTGCACTGGGCGAGGGCATTGTCGATGTCGCCGGAGTGATCCGTGAGCTGAGAGGATGTGGCTACGACGGATGGCTCAGTGTAGAGGTCGAGACGGCTGACCACGATCCCACCGATGATATCATCGCCAGTGTGGATACCGTACGTCGATTGTTGGGCACTTGATCGGTTCTGCCAGTGCTCGCAACACGAATCTGAGCGGAGCCATTACATAGCCCGATCCGCTATCGGGGATGCGAAGCGGGTTATGGGTCTGCTCCGGCTCCATCTCGGACTATGGCCGAGGCAGCTCTTGTTCACGGTATCAAGTATCACAGCGCGCTTGGGACAATGGTGCAGTTGTGGTACAATTAGGTATTGTACACATGTCATTCTAGAGGTGCCAGAGCGTCTGTGACGCGGGCATTTGAGGTGGAAAGCGAGGAGGATTGAACAACAGGATGTCGGATCGTGATAAGGACAAGATTGGTGAGTTGCTGAAAACGATGGATGGGCTTAGCACCTCCGGGGAGGAACCAGGAGACGAAGTGGTGCGACTCCCCTCAGTAATCCCGATCATGCCTTTGCGCGGATTAGTGGTCTTTCCTATGACACTGGTACCAATCCGGGTAGGCCAGCCCCGTTCGATCAAGCTGATCGATGATGCGGTGGCTAACAAGCAGCTCATCGGACTGGTGTCCAGCACGGATCCAGACCTGGATACCCCCGGACCGGAAGATGTCTACCGTATCGGAACTGTCGCCGCGGTCCATCGACTGTTCAAGTCGCAGGACGGGACGGTGACCCTGATGATGCAGGGCCTGCTCCGTATCCGAGTTGAGGAGTTTGTAGAGGATTCGCCCTATCTGATGGCGCGGATATCGGAAGCGCCAGAGGACGTCGATATCTCTATTGAGATCGAGGCGTTGCAGCGGGCGATCATTCAGAAGTTCGGCCGCCTTACCGAACTGGCCCCTACGGTGCCGGAAGAGGTGGGACGCATGATCATCAATCTGGAGGATCCGCTGCAGCTCGCCTACGCCGTGGCAAATCAGTTGAAGCGGATCGATCTGGAGGATGCGCAGCAGCTTCTAGAGTTGGACAACGTGGCAGAGAAGCTGCGCATGGTGCTCGACCTGTTGACAAAGGAACTGGATGTGCTCGAGCTCGGACACAAGATCCAGAGTGAAGCCCAGTCCGAGATGGAGAAGACGCAGCGAGACTACTTCTTGCGAGAGCAACTCAAGGCGATCCAGCGTGAGCTAGGTGAGGCCGATGAGCAACAGATGGAGGTGGAGGAGTTTCGCAAGAAGATCGAGTCGGCCGGGATGCCGGAGGAGGCGGAGCGTGAAGCGCGCCGTGAACTGGACCGTCTGAGCAAGCTGCCAACTGCCGCTGCCGAGTACGGCGTGATCCGAACCTACCTTGATTGGCTGACGACGTTGCCCTGGAGTGTCGAGACTGAAGATAATCTGGACATCCCTCACGCTCGAGAGGTCTTGGATGAGGACCATTACGATCTGGAGGAGATCAAAGAGCGTATTCTAGAGTATCTGGCAGTACGCAAGCTGCTGGATGAACGGAGATCGGAGCGAGAACAAGCCGAGTCACATGATATGATTCGACAGGAACGTGAGGGTGTGATTCTGTGTTTCGTCGGTCCTCCGGGTACCGGCAAGACAAGTCTGGGCCAATCGATCGCGAGAGCATTAGGGCGCAAGTTCATTCGTCAATCGTTGGGCGGTATGCGAGATGAGGCAGAGATCCGTGGACACCGGCGGACGTATATCGGGGCATTGCCTGGACGGATCATACAGGCGCTGCGACGGGTAGAATCAAAGAACCCTGTGTTTATGCTTGATGAGGTGGACAAGCTCGGGTCGGACTTCCGCGGCGACCCTGCTTCGGCGTTGCTGGAAGTGCTGGACCCCGAGCAGAACCGGGAGTTTCGTGATCACTACCTGGACGTGCCATTCGATCTCTCGAAGGTGATGTTCATCACAACAGCCAACCTGTTGGATCCGATTCCTGGCCCCCTGCGCGATCGGATGGAGATCCTGCAGCTCTCTGGCTATACGGATTCGGAGAAGGTGCGGATCGCCCAGGGCTATCTGATCCCACGCCAGCTGCGCGAGAATGGTTTGCGAATTGAGGAGCTCAGCTTCAGCGATGGCGCGTTGCGCAAGATGGTGGGTGATTACACCAGGGAGGCTGGCGTTCGGGGGCTGGAGCGACAGATTGGTCGCGTTGCACGCAAGGTTGTGACTCGCATAGCTGAGGGGAAGCAGCGCCCTGTGCACTTGACCGTGCGCAATGTGGGGGAGTTCCTGGGAAAGCCCCGCTACTTCCCGGAGACTGCGCTGCGCACGCAGGTGCCCGGTGTGGCTACTGGTCTGAGTGTCACATTCTCCGGTGGTGACCTGATTTTCTGTGAGGCCACAAAGATGGCGGGCGCAAAGGGGTTCCTCGTCACGGGCCAACTCGGTGAGGTGATGAAGGAATCAGCTCAAGCTGCGTTGAGTTATGTGCGGTCGAAAGCCTGTGACCTTCACGTGGCAGACGATGTATTTGAGAAGATGGACATTCACCTTCACGTGCCGGCAGGTGCTGTGCCCAAGGATGGTCCATCGGCCGGGGTGACTATGGCGACTGCATTGGCCTCACTGTTGACCGGGCGTCGGGTTCGGGGAGACCTGGCGATGACAGGTGAGATCACGCTGCGCGGGCAGATACTTCCTGTGGGTGGGATCAAAGAGAAAGTGTTGGCTGCCCATCGAGCTGGGCTCAGCATGGTCATTCTACCGAAGCAGAATGAGAAGGATTTGGATGATGTGCCCAAGGAAGCGCGACGAGACCTTAAGTTCGTCCTGGTTGAGAGCATGAGCGAGGTATTTGATGCCGCTCTAGTGCCGAACGGACAGTGATCCGCTGTGCGTCGGTCTGCTTCTGAGAGGGACTGAACGAAGTGAACACAATTCTTGTGCTCGATGACGATCGCGTGTTCTGCAATCTCATAGAGATCATGCTTCAGCTAGAGGGGTACCGGGCGGTCGTGATCTCAGTCCCCGAAGATCTTATTCCCAGAGCTCGAGAGCTGAAGCCTGACCTGATTCTGATGGATGTGCACGTTGCTAACTCGGACACGTTTGGTGTTCTGCACGATCTGAAGGCCGATGATCTGCTCGGGGGTGTCCCTGTGATTATGACGTCCGGGATCGATCATGGCGAACAATGCCTGTCTGCCGGGGCCAGGGCGTTTCTGTTCAAGCCGTTTCGGCCGTCAGAGCTGCTGAGCACTATCTCTGAAGTGTTGGTAGAACCAGATAACTGAAAACGACAGGGTGAGGACGAGATGCGCGGCATGCTGAATGTGGGCCCCGTGTCCTCATTCATTGAATTGAGTTGACTATGACTAGACGAAGGAAGAGTAAACGCAAGTGGAGGCGCATAGACCTCCATATTCACACACCAGTGTCTGCCGATTACCGAGAGACTGGTGTGTCGTATCTGGACATTCTCAAGGCCGCGGATCGGCGCGGTCTGGATGTCATCGCTTTCACCGATCACAACAGTGTGGCCGGCTATCGACAGATGATGGACGAGATCGAAGGCCTGACCATGCTTGAAGGTCTGGGCCGTATGGAGCCAGAGGAGAAGAAGCGGCTTGAGGAGTATCGTCGCCTAAGCCAGAAGATACTGATTTTGCCAGGTTTCGAGTTCACCGCGACGCTGGGTTTCCATATCCTCGGGCTGTTTCCTCCCAATATGGCGGTTCGGGAGATTGAGTTCATTCTGCGCGAGCTCGGTGTGCCGGTGGAGAAGCTGGACGCGGGCAGCGGAGAGGTGGGCGCCACGAGCGACGTGTTAACGGCATATCGAGTGATCGATGAAGCGGGTGGGATTGTGATTGCGGCTCACGTGAATTCCACTCACGGAGTGGCGATGAGACGCATGGGTTTTGGCGGACAGACGCGCATTGCCTATACCCAGGATCCCCATCTGCACGCGCTTGAGGTGACCGATCTGGATAGTCAAGGTCGGCACACTACTGCCCGATTCTTTGATGGATCGCGTCCGGAGTATCCGCGCCGGATGCACTGTATCCAGGGGTCCGATGCGCATCGGCTAACACGCGATCCCAAGGATGACAAAGCCTTAGGAGTCGGAGAGCGCGTGACAGAGGTGCTGCTGACTGAGATGAACTTCGCCTCGTTGCGAGATGTATTCCTGGGCAACGATTTCGCGCGTACGCGCCCATACCGTGGTGTCAATGCGCCGGACGACTTCGTCCAGGCAGCTCGTGCCGAGGGGCCGAGTATCGTGCAGGGGTTTCACGAGGGATATACGCAGCGTGGCGGACGCCTGTATGCGATCATGGCCGATATCTGCGCGTTCGCTAACACGAACGGGGGCACGATCTACGTCGGGGTCAGTGCAGACCCGAAGCAGCCTCCCGCCGGTGTGCGCGATGTATCGCGGGTATTGAAGCGCTTGCAGGAAGAGGTTGAACGGCGTATCACCCCGCCGCTGGATGTCTCAATGGACGTGCAAGAGACGCAGGGGTCGAAGGTGATCCGGATCGTGGTGTCACGGGGCGATGATGTGCCGTACGCTATCGATGATAGCAAGATCTACGTGCGAAGTGAGGCCGAGACTGAAATGGCCGTCCGTGATGAGATCGTGAGCCTGATCGCTCGGACCGTGAAGGGAGAGCAGACGGCTCCTGAGGAGGAGCGGGTAGGGCATATCGAACCCCCTCGTACAGGTGTCGAGGTGGTGGAGACGGAAGATCGTGGTGGGGTGCTCTATCATGCGTTGAGAGACCTCCGCAACGGCAACGTGGTTAAGAATGTGACCCGGAAGTCCGCCCGACGTCTTTGGCACTATGCGATCACCCAGGTTGAGGAAAATCCGGTGGATGCGAGTAAGGTTGAGTGGCACGGAGACATCGGCGTATTGAAGCGACGGGAACACGGCGGCAACTCGCGCTACGATCTGGTGCAGCGGGATGGCAGCAAGCTGCGTGGTTACTACGGCGTGACTGAGGATGGCATTCACGGTGCGTGGGCGCGCTTGGTGGGACTCGACTCTGACGAGTAGGCGCGCCCAACGTTCCAGCTTGAGGGAGATAGGCCAGGATGAGGGGTGGAGTCGTGCGGGTTGGGGTCTTGACCGTGGGGGATTACATCTATTGGGGCGACGCTGAGGACGTGTGTGGCCCAATGATGATCGACTGGGTGAAAACCCACCTGACGGACGCCGATGTCGAGCTGGAAGCAATGGTGCAGCAGCGCTACAACGTGATCCGTGGTACGCTGATTGTCTGGGCAGACGAGGTCGGCCTGGACTTAATTATCACCTTGGGGGGGACGGATACCGAGCTAGAGGATGTCACTGGTGAAGCATCACGTGACATCGTCGTTCCGCTGGACCCGCAGATCGCCCACGTCGTTGGCACTCGCGGGCATACGGTGATTGTCAATCTGCCTGGCGATGTACCGGGCTTCCAGGAGGCGCTTGCTTCAGTGGCCCCGTACTTAGTTGAGCGCTGGACTGTCGCGATGTAATATGACGTAGGATCTTCGGGCGCTCCCCCTCCTGTGTGATGGGGCCGATCGAGCCGCCGATCACCAGTTTCTTACACCTCAAGTCTGGGGGCAGTATGAAGACACGCTATCGTTGGTACGTTGTAGCGGTGTGTTTCCTCTTTATGCTCCTGCATCAAGCGGATAAGTTGCTCATTGGTCCCTTGACGAGCTCCATCATGGAGACGTATGGGATCGATGAGGAGCAGATGGGTCGCGTGTTCACGGGCGCTCTGGTGGTTGGTGCGGTGTTCTATCCGCTGTGGGGCTACCTCTATGACCGGTATTCGCGTTCGAAACTGCTTGCGCTGGCCTCGTTTCTGTGGGGAGCCAGTACATGGCTCAGTGCCGTTGCCCCGAACTATGGCGCATTCCTCGCCACGCGCGCGTCAACCGGAATCGACGACTCCAGCTATCCCGGCCTGTACAGCCTGATCTCAGACTACTTCGGCCCACACGTCCGTGGGCGCATCTTCGGTCTGTTGCAGATCACCATGCCCATAGGTTATCTCCTGGGCATGGTGCTGGCGATGACGTTGCAGGCGTCTCTGGGGTGGCGAAACGTATTCTACATCACTGGATCGCTGGGCATTCTGCTGTCGATCCTGATCGCATTAGGTGTGCGGGAGGCCCCGCGGGGTCAGAGCGAGCCGGAGTTGGCTGACCTGGCCGAGTTCGGCGCCTACCGTTTCAGCTGGAAGGCTGCACGAGGGCTCCTGAAGACGCGCAGCCTGCTGCTGCTCTTCGCTCAAGGCTTCTTTGGTGTGTTTCCCTGGAATGTCATTACCTACTGGTTCTTCCGCTATCTGGAGACAGAGCGAGGCTTTTCGTCCGATGCGGTGCTGATCACGATGGTTGTGGCGGTACTCGTGTTGGCCTGTGGGTACTTCGTGGGGGGAACGCTGGGGGACATGCTCTTCAAGCGGACAACGAGGGGTCGACTGATCGTGTGCATTGTCGGC
Source organism: Chloroflexota bacterium (assembly GCA_012514315.1). Classification (GTDB taxonomy): domain Bacteria; phylum Chloroflexota; class Anaerolineae; order B4-G1; family B4-G1; genus JAAZAN01. The sequence goes on along the minus strand of JAAZAN010000091.1, from coordinate 54,593 downwards.
GTACTCTCTGGTGCGGTGCTGTTGCTCGCGACCTTTAATGTGCCGGTCGGGAATCAGGTAGTGTTCGGGGTATTGCTGAGTGCGACGGCGCTGTTCATTCCGTTCGCTGCATCGAATGTGGTCTCTACCGTCCACGATGTGACTCTGCCGGAGATACGCAGCACGGCGCTGGCGGTCCAGTACTTCGTGGAGTCGGCTGGTGCGGCGTTGGCGCCCTGGTTGGCTGGGTACATTGCCGTGCGCTCATCGTTGGGTGACGCGATTCTGTGGATCTGTGTGGTGAGTTGGCTTATCTGCGCCCTGTTCTTCGTGCTTGCAGTGCGCCTGCTTCCTGGCGATGTCGCCAGTATGCGGGTGATGCTGCGGGAACGAGCATCACAGGCGCGGGCCGAGCTGGCGGTTGAGCCGGGTGTTGGTTCTTTGGAGCCTGGTGGGAAGGGGACTTTCACTGGTCTCAATGGGACAGCGTGATGCGGTCTGCCGTAGCTGGTTGCTGTGCGGATGCTTTTCTCGAGGCGCAATAGCTGGCGTCGAGGAGGCGGGCTTGGCATGAGCCGTCGCGAGTGGGTTCTGTTTGCGGGAGTCCTGCTGCTGGCCACAGCACTTCGGCTCTCTCGGCTGAGCTTGATTGAGTTCAAGTATGATGAGGCGACCACGGCGCGCAGCGCTCTCGCCATCGCCCGCGAGGGCCAGTTGCCGGCCTTCGGAATGATCAGCTCGCTCGGGCCTCACAACCCCCCTCTGATGAGTTATCTACTGGCGCCTGCCTTCGCCGTGTCGCGTGATCCGCGCCTGGCGGCAGGCTGGATTGCCCTGCTGGGTGTGGCGGCGGTTGGCCTGACATACTGGATCGGTAAGGCGTATCTGGGCCGGCGGGTGGGCTTGCTGGCTGCGCTGTTGTTCGCCGCCAGCCCGTGGGCCGTGTTTCACTGCCGCAAGATCTGGGCACAGAATGTGCCGGCCTTCACGCTGCTGTTCATCGCCTCAACGCTCGCGTTCGCCGTCCGACGTAAGCCATGGGCGCTGGTGGGTGCGTTTGCCACGGCAGCCTGCCTGGTGAGTCTACATCTAGGCGGTCTGGCGTTCTTTGTTGTGCTGGCGTTCGTCTGCTTGCTGTTCTTGCGACACGTGCGTCTCCTTCCTCTCGTGGTTGGCGCGGTTGTTGCGCTGTTGATCCTGGGGCCCTACCTGGTGGCCGACATGCACCAGGGCTGGCCGAACGTGCGGGCGTTCGGCCAACTGGCAGGGCAGGCGTCGGGGTTGAATGTAGGCGCGCCCCGAATGGCCGTATTGACGGTCGGCGGGCATCATCTGGAGGACCTGGCGGGAGAGCGGTATCGTGATTACCTGGCGTCGATAGTGGATCTGCGCTGGGTCGACGTCGCTGAGATGGCCGTGATGGTCTTGGGGTTGGTCTGGATGATCTGGCGTGTACTTCGGGAGGCGCTGCGCAATCGCGGGTACTTGATGGAGCCAGAGGCGACCAGGCTGGTTGTCCTGATCTGGATGTTCGTGCCAGTAGCACTGCTGCTGCGGCACGCTGGTCCTGTGTATCCCCATACTGTCAGCCTACTCTACCCGGCTCAGCACCTCGTCGTCGCAGTGTTCGTCATCGATGGGCTGGCATGGTGTCATCGTCGGTTGGGGCTGCGTCGTGGCAGGCGGCTGAAGTGGATTGCGGTAGCGGGGACGTTACTGACAGTCGTCTGGCAGGTGTACTATCAGCAGGCGCTGCTGACTTTCACAGATACGGTGAATACGCCGGGTGGGTACGGGGCTCCGATCAAGTATGCTCTGGCGGCGGCAAGAGAAGCTGAGACTATGGCGGCTGACCTGAATGATGCGGCGGTCATCGCCGTTGTACCGGGTGCGGATCCGCGCTATGATAGTCAGGCAGCAGTCTTCGATGTGCTGCTCTCACCCGGAAAACGGCTCGTTGACGGCAGAACGGCGCTGATCTTCCCCCAGCAGCCCGGCGTGTACCTGATGGCTCCGGATGTCCGACCCGCCGATGAGTTTCTGGCCGATGTGTCCGATGGGGTTCTGGCACAGTCTGTGCTGCCACTACGAGCCGGTTCAGAGTCAGACTATCGAGTTCTTCAGTGGCAGCCTGTACCGATCGTGCCGTCCAATGAATGGTCAGAGAGCCCTGTGCAGTGGGCCTCGGGAGCCGTGTTGCTGGGGTACGAGTGGGCTGGCGCTGTGGGACCAGGCGAGACTTTGCGCTGGGCAATCTACTGGCGCGTTGTGTCACAGCCTCCGATGGACGTGGATCTCCACTGGTTCAACCATCTGATCGGTTCAGACGGTGGACAATGGGGGCAGGCCGATGGTGTGGGCCTACCCGCAGAGACGTGGCGTACAGGTGATACCGTTGTGAACTGGTTTGACGTGCCGATCCGGGCGGATGCTCCCGAACCCCCGTATTTCATGGTAACGGGCATGTACTCCTATCCGGACATTGTCAATGTCCAGTTGCTGGATGTGGCCGGGAACCCTGTCGGCGAATTTGTGGAGCTGGGACCGATCGATGTGGCGCCGTGACCGGTGGCTTGATCTGGTCAGCCTGGTCGTGATCACCGCGGTAGTACTGGGCTTCTTCTGGCCCGTGCTGGTGCTCGGGCACTGGTTGCCGCAGGGCGGAGGCGATCTGGTCTCGTTCCTGTGGCCTATGGCCCGTTTCACTGCCCGTACGATTCAATCTGGTGTGATTCCGCTCTGGAATCCGCATCTCTACAGTGGCGCACCGTTTGCAGCGGACAATCAGTCCGGAGTCTTCTACCCCCTCAATCTGGCTACGTATCTCATCGTTGGAGAACCGTCCTACGGCTGGATGGAGTGGCTCGTGATCCTCCACGTGTGGATCGCGGCTGTGAACGCGTTTGCTCTAGCACGAGGTCTCGGCCTGCGGCGCGCTTCAGCGTGTCTGGCCGCACTGTCCTTCTCTCTTTCTGACCTTTTCATCACACATATCGGCAACTTGAACATCAACATGACTGCGGCGTGGCTGCCCCTCCTGGTACTGTGCGTCCATCGCGCACTGACATTGCGCAGTGTCAGATGGGCGGTGGGGGGAGGCGCTGTGCTGGCTGTGGCCGGCCTGGCCGGTCACGCTCAGATGCTGCTGTTCCTACTGATGGCGATGCTGTTGTATGTGTTGCATCGACTCGTCGTCGACCGCAATGAGGGAATGCGATATGCGGCTGGTTCATTCTTGCTTGCGGGTCTGACGCTGCTAATTGGCTTGGGGGGCGCCGCGGTGGCGTTGATCCCGGCGTACGAGATGGTGGGTCACACCGGACGGGGCTACCTATCCTATGAGGAAGCCACGCGCTACTCCCTTCCGCCTCGGGCTTTGTTGGGATTACTGGCGCCGGATTACTTCGGTAGGGGCCCCGCAGGCTTCTGGGGGCCGTGGGAGCGTGTCGAGGTGGGTTATGCCGGTGTAGCGACGCTGGCCTTGAGTTTCCTCGCTCTGGGTCAACGTTGGCGGCGGCGTACTGGGCAAATTGAGGGTGGTACTGCGTGCCAGCACGCTGACGATGGATGGGCGTACTTCGCTCTGATCGTCCCAGTAGGCTTCACGTTGGCTATGGGACGTCACACCTCTCTGTACGGGCTATTGTATCGGTTTGTTCCCGCGTTCGATCAGATCCGTGTGCCGGCCCGGCTGATTCTACTGGCCAATCTTGGACTGGCGATGCTGGCTGCCTATGGGTTGGACGGCCTGTTGGGCGAAAGATCCACACGTTGGACCCGACACGCTGGAGCGATAGTTGTTCTGGGCGCGGTGATCACGCTCGTAGTAGGCGTGTTACGCGCGCAGACTGTTCCGCAGGACCGGATGGTTCAGGCAACACGCAGCATCGTGACTGCCGCTGTGCTGCTGGGTACGGTTGGGGTACTGCTGTGGGGGAGCGCTGGCCATCCTCGTCTGGCGTGGCTCATAGTTCCAGTGCTGGCGGTCGATCTCATTGGTTTGGGTTCCAGACTTGAGGTGGATGCTCACGACCCTACTCAAGGCTTCGAGCACGACAACGTTGTCGCGTTCCTGCGTGAAGATGCTTCGCTCCACCGCATTGAATCGAACGCGGGAGCTTGGCAGCCGAATGCAGCCCTTGTCCACGGCTTGTACGACATCGGGGGAATCTACAATCCCCTGGCGTTGGCGCCCTATGAAGCGTATCGTTGGGCGGTTGGCGAGCGGGGCGCCCCATTGTACAACCTGCTCGGCGTGAAGTACGTTCTGTGTGACAAGGAGAGTCCACCTGGCGATGAGCGGTTTGCGCTGGCGTTCAGTGAGGATCCAGAGATCGACGTCTATCTGAATACGGCAGCGCTTCCACGGGCGCTGCTCGTGTACGCGAATCAGGTCGTGGCCGATCACTCGGCCGCATGGGAGGCGATCCACTGGCCGGGATTCGATCCGTCCGAGCAGATCATCGTTGAAGCCGGTGATTTGATTGCGAACAATCCGGGAGAGGGTGAGCGGCGCATCGCGTTCGTAAGCTATGACATCAACCAGGTGGAGATATCGGTGGTGACACCGGTGACAGGGTATCTGTTTCTGAGCGACGTCTATTATCCTGGTTGGTGGGCGACAGTGGATGGATCTCGCGTTGAGGTCTTGCGCGCCAACTACGCTTTCCGCGCCGTGCTCGTTCCGCCGGGAACTCACCGGGTCCGAATGGTCTTCCAGCCAACGTCATGGTACGTGGGCCTGGCGATCAGTCTGACAACCTGGTTGATGCTGCTGGGGGCAATCGCGGTCTGGTGGGCGAGACCGCGCGGCGAGCGCGCTTATCACGATGCCCCAACACTGTCAGGCGGCCGGAATCGTCCAGATACGGTTTGATTTCATCATTCATCAGGAGGATTGCATGTCTACGCGTTCTTGGTTACTCACATCATCGGTGCGGTGCTTTCCATCTACCTTGCCTCAAGCGACGTCTTGTCTTGAGCTCAGGGGAGCGCTTAACGAACAATTCAGTTTCCAGGTTGCGGTACGCTCGCAGTCGGATGGGCTGCAGCGGGTCAGCGCGCGCGTCGACGCGCCATCAGGCTGGGCGGTGCGAGTGCGTCGGGTGGGCTATGTCCCCGTTCGACACCACAATCTGCCGATTGCTGCCGATGCAGTCGACGTCGAGGGTCTCGGCTGTATCCCAGGCTACATTCCTGATCCGCTGTTCGACGAGGACGAGTTTGTGCTGCCGCCCGGTGAGTCGCATGCGTTCTGGGTCACGCTGCGTCCTGGCAACGATGCATCACCGGGATGGCATCAGGTGAGTGTCGAAATAGCGACTGATAGCGGATCCTCCCAGAAGCACGATGTTGCCGTCCATCTGCACCGCGCGTGGCTAGAGAAGCGCCGCGAATTCTCCATTACGCACTGGTTCTACTGCGATGCCCTGATCGACTGGTATCAGACGGACCTCTTCGATGAGCGTTTCTGGGACATCCTGCCGAAATATGTCGACGATGTCGTTGCACACGGGCTGGACACGCTGTACGTTCCGATCTTCACACCCCCGCTCGATGGGGTGAAGCGTCCGAGCCAGCTTCTCCGGGTCGCGCGAGAGGGCCCCGATGCGTATGTGTTCGATTGGTCGGATGTCAGGCGGTACGTGAACCTGGCGCGAGAGGCTGGCATGCGGAATTTCGAGTGGTGCCATCTGTTTACCCAGTGGGGTGTGGAGCATGCGATCCGGATCTATGAGGGACAGGGACGGGATGAGCGCCTGCTGTGGACACCTGAGACGGGGGCGACATCCGACACCTATCGGACATTTCTGTCCCAATTCCTGCCGGCGTTGTATGAGTTCCTCAGGGTTGAGGATCTGCTTCAGTGCTCCTACTTCCACGTGTCGGATGAACCCCACGGCGAGGCGCATCTGGCCAACTATCGGCAAGCGCGGGCGCTGTTAAAGGAGTTGGCGCCCTGGATGCGGGTGATGGACGCGCTGACCGAGATATCGTTCGCTCAGCAGGGCCTGACTGACATGCCGATCCCCAGTATCAAGACAGCGACGGACTTTGTGGCAGCGGGTATTCCGAGCTGGTGCTACTACTGCTGTGGCCCACGGGGCGCTTATCTGAACCGCCTGCTCGATACACCTCTGGCCAAGATCGCCATGCACGGCCTTCTGTTCTATCGATGGCCCTTTCGGGGTTTCTTGCATTGGGGCTACAACTACTGGTATGAATCGCAGACCCGGCGCTTGATTGATCCATTCACCGTGCAGGATGGGTTGGCCTGGGAGCGCGGTTGGGCCTATGGAGATCCATTCATGGTCTATCCTGGTCCAGAGGGACCGGTGGACTCGTTGCGCTGGGAGGTATTCGGTGAGAGCTTGCAGGACTATGCACTGCTGCAGACATTGGGCGTTGATCGCGATGATCCACTGTTAAGTTCAGTTCGGAGCTTCGAGGACTTTCCCAAGACCTCCGAGTGGCGAGAAAACCTGCGCTTCCAGATTCTGAAGCGGGTCGAGGGCTAAGAATGAACCCGAGCTTGGTCCAGACGCGAGCGGCGGGTCGAAGCACAGAGGCAGGGTCATTAGCGAACAGGTTTCAGCATGGTCGACCTAGGCAAGATCTGGCCTTTCGCCCGGTGGACGGTAGAGCTTGCCTGAAGATTCTGATTGGGTCATGCACGCCAGTACTCAGCCAGACCACTGGCGGTCAGGTTGTATCTCGCGCTCCCGGACTCAAAGGTGGCATTGCCGTCCAGTACCAGGGGGATGAACACGAACTCCTTACGGCTTGTGGGAACCTGGGGCGTCCCCCACATCTTGAGGATCGAAGTAGGCCGAACGTCGATAGACAGACATAGCGCAGTTTCTGCGTTGCGTCCTCGAAGGGTCCAGCGGCAAGGAAGGGCGTCCGCATCGAAGACACAGTCGGTGAGCTGAAGGTCTCCAAACCACTCGGTCTTTCCATTGGGATCGGTGTGTACTGCGAAGCAGTAGTAGTCGAGTGGAGCGCCCCGGCGATCCTCGGCGTAGTAGCTGATGATTGTACTGCCGTTTTTCAGGGCCACAGGCGTGTAGAGGTACCACTGCCTGGAGGAGTTGGGGTGGTCCATGATGCGGACTCGTGGATGATCGTAGAAGACGGTACCTGCCAGCTGGTACTGTCGGTCCGCGTGCCGTAGCGTTCCTACGACCGGACCGGAGGTTTCCCACATAGAGAATACCACTCGAGGCAGTATGGCGTCGGGGAGCAGCGTGACGTGATGGGCCTCAAACGCGAGTGTAGCTTCGATCAGCCCGTCGTCTGATTCGAAGTGCCAGTTCATCTGAGGCCAGCCCTGGATGCGGAAAATCTCTCTGCTGCCGACGCGGAGCTGGACATCGACATCGGTTGGGTCGTTGTTCAGTTGCTCAGCCCGGTACTTCCCTGTTCCAAGCCAGATCAGCGCACCGTCACCGGTCATCAGCTCCAGGTGGAGCTGGAGGGCTTGCGGGTCCATAGCCTGGTTGCCATCGGTGATATCGATCCCACCGCGCTGGAACCCCATCCGCGCAGCATAGACCTCCTCATGGTCGAACCGACAGAATGCCCAGTAACCCTCGCTCCTGGTATGACCTGTGTCAATCACATTCTCGCGAGGAAAGTCGGTGGCTGGTACAGTGTCCCCAATCCGACCCGAATAGGTCAGGCTTCTCGTACCCGGTAGACAGCGCATCACAGAGCCTCCTGCAGTACTGAGAATACCCACTCGCCCACTGGGTGGGCGGAGGGCGCTTCCAAAAGTGGCCCACTCGTATCGCTACGTGATCGTTGCCCCGATCGGTGCGACAGGATCGATAGAGAAGTGACGTGAGCTAGGGTCTGGCGAGTTTCGCCAGGAGAATTCCGACCTCATACAACACGAGGAAGGGCATCATCACCAGGAGCATATTGACCGGATCTACGGTAGGGGTGATGACGGCGGCGCCCGCTGCAGCTGCGACGATCACGATGCGGCGGGCTTTGGCGAATCCCGAAGCGGAGACTACCCCAAGCTTGGCCAGGAAGAACATCACGAGTGGAGTCTCGAAAACGATGCCGGCCCAGATGAGTATGTTGCTCACGAACGAGATGTATTTCTCAATGCTGTACTGCTGTTTCACGATATCCGCGAGGAAGCCCTGCAGAAACGGAAGGGCCGAGGGAAGTAGGACGAGAGCTGCGAACACCACACCGATCGCGAAACTGAGCGACGCAACCGGTGCGCCGATCATGATGTAGCGCCTCTCTAGGGGTTCCAGTCCGGGTGCTGCGAAGCGGAAGAGCTGGTACATGATGACCGGCATTGCGATCACGACGCCAATCACAATGGCCACCTTGAAGAAGACGGCGGGCGCCTCGGTGGGCGAGATCGCGATCACCTCCATCTCACCTCCCAAGGGCGCCACGAGCAACTTCAGCGCTGGCTGGGTGACAAAAGTGCCGAGGACAACTCCAACCAGGAGCGCGATAACGATCTTCAGCAGGCGCTGTCGCAGCTCATCAAGGTGTTCGAGGATCGTCATTTCCGCTTTGTTGCTCATGATCTGCCTGCCTCAGATGACGTTGGTTGATTCGTCGGCTCATCGGGGTTTGCCGTCGAGGTCTCCGTCGATGCTGTGGACGACTCTGTGATATCCGCTCCATCAACTGACTGAGTGGACTCAGCAACCGGCGATCCCTCAGCGTCCGATGTCACGTCACCACCGCTCGTGACAGTAGCCATATCACTCAGTACGCTACGCATCAGGTCACGAGTCTCTCGACTGGTTGCCTCCAAGTCGGCCTTGATGCTAGACAGACCGAGCTCACCATGGATCAGGCCCTCTAGAGTCTGATCCGTCTCCTTTCTGGTGGCTTCCAGCTCTCCCTTGAGGTTTCCACCTGTACCAGGCTGACCTTGCATGGCCTCGTCGACAACTTGACGGACACCCTCTTCAGTGGCCTGTATCTCACTTCGCATCGCGCGTACGAACTCGCCTGAGAGTTCTCGCATCTGACGAGAAGCACGCCCGACCCATTGGACGACTTCGGCCATTCGCTTGGGTCCTATCAACAGGATGGCGATCATCAGGATCACCATCAGTTCCCAGGGACCGACGTTCAAGAAGTTCACGGTTCTTCTTCCCTTGTGTTAGTCTTTGCGGCTTGTGCGATCGAGTCTTTGTGCTTGACTAATGCTCCCAGTACACCATTTACAAACCGAGGCGCACTGTCCGACCCAAATAATTTGGCCAGCTCAACGGCTTCATTGATGGCGACCTTGATCGGTGTGCTGTTCTCTATGGCAAACTCAAGGATCGCCATACGTAGAATGTTGCGATCGACGTAGGCCATCTGTTCGAGCGGCCATTCGGGTGCGTGATTGTGGATGAAGGAGTCAAGTACATCCTTGTGTGTAATCACACCCCGTACCAGACTGCGACAGAACTCCTCCGAGGCTGCCGGCAGACGGCTGTCGGCGAGTCGATGTTCCAGGACGATGCCAGGGAGATGATGAGCACAATCGATTTCGTAAAGAGCCTGCAGCGCCAAGACGCGTGCTTGGTGGCGCGCTTTCACAACAGTGGGCCTCCGGTTGCTTCGGCCAGGTGCTTCAGTTGGGAGCACTCATCTCCTCTGACACATAGGCCACGTCCTCGATGTGAACATCGATGGACTCCACATCCATACCGACCATATCCCGGATGGCCCGGGCGACCTCAGCCTGAATGCGTCGTCCGACCAGCAACATGTCTGCGTCGGGTTCGGCGACGACGTGCAACCGGACGCTCACACGATTGCCAACGATATCGAGCTCCACTCCGTCATGCCGAAGCAGACGCTTCACACCTGACGCGGGCGCCATCCGTACGACACCCGGCACAGCCAGCGTTGTCAGGCGAGCGATCGTTTCGAGCACCTCAGGGGCGATGGTGATCTGACCGGCAGCAGGTTGAGTTTCCATCCAACACGTCCTTCACGATTGTTGCTCAGGTACCCGGACTCTGGATAGCGATGCCTCGGACTGCCTGAGTTGAGCGAATGCTACCCGTGCATAACCAAACCGCCATCCACTGTAAGCACCTCTCCGGTAATGTACGACGCGTCGTCCGAGGCCAGAAAGGCTACAGCGCAAGCGATCTCCTCTGGGTTCCCCATACGTCCCAGCGGTGTCGCTTCGATTGCTCTCCGTCTCAAGTCGTCGGGGAGATCCGCGGTCAGGTCGGTGAGAACGAACCCTGGAGCGACCGCATTGACCGTGATATTTCGCGGACCAAGCTCCTTGGCGAGGCTCTTGGTGAGGCCGACAATCCCAGCCTTGGAGGCTGCATAGTTGGTCTGGCCGCCTTGCCCAACCAGGCCGGACACTGAGCTGACGTTGACGATGCGACCGTAACGTCTGCGCACCATCGGTCGCGCCACAGCCTTACAGCAGTTGAACACACTTTTCAGATTAGTCTGAATCACCTCGTCCCAGTCTGCCTCGGTCATTGTCAGCAGCAGTCGGTCACGCGTCGTCCCCGCGTTATTCACCAGGATATCCACCTGGCCATATGTATCCACGGTCTGTTCAACCAAGTGCATCGCCTGATCGAGCACACTAACGTCTGCCTGGATGGCAAGTGCCTGGCCGCCAGCCTCTCGAACGCAATCGACTACAGCCTGGGCAGCCTCGGCGCTGTGATGATAGTTCACCACGACTGTCGCGCCACGCCGCGCTAGTTCGAGCGCAATGGCCCTCCCGATGCCTCGTGACGCGCCTGTCACGATAGCTGTCCTATTCTCAAGAGGTCTATCCATAACTCTTCTCGTGTCACCCAAGCCTACCCAGGCGAACCGACGGAATCTGCGAACGCTGAGCGAGCCGAAGATCTGTACCGGTCTAGGCTGACGTCGTACTGTGCTGCAATGCCTGTTCTGTGGTCAATCGTTCCACTGAGGAATCGATGCGCTTCATCAGCCCAGTGAGCACATCTTTGGGCCCTACCTCGATGAAACGCCGAACGCCTTGCCCGATCATCCAGTTGATCGACTCGTTCCACCGTACGGGGGAAGTCAGTTGACGCCTGAGTGCTTCCTGAATCTGTTGAGGTGATTCCAGTGGTTCCGCGGTCGCATTGGCAACCAGAGGGATACCAGGAGACTGCAGCGGGAACGAACTGAGAACCTCCGAAAACAGGTCTGCGGCTTCCGACATCAGCGGCGAATGGGCCGCTATGCTGACTGCGAGACGGATTACTCGCCTGGCCCCGTGTTTCTCCGCCAGAGACATCGCCCGCTCGAGGGTGTTCAGCGATCCCGAGATGACAAGCTGACCGGGACAGTTGTCGTTGGCAATTCCCACGACTCCACCGACTTCTCTCTGTGCATCCTGGCAGATGCTCTCCACCGCGGGAGCGTCAAGTCCCAGTATGGCCGCCATCGCTCCCGGGTTTCGGCTTCCCGCATCCTGCATCAGTCGCCCACGCTCCCGGACGATGCGCAACCCGTCTTCGAACGACAGCGCTCCAGCGGCTACCAGCGCACCAAACTCCCCCACACTATGACCTGCGACAAATGCGGGTTTCCCCATACCGCGAGCCTGCATTACCGCGAATGCAGCGATGCTTGCGGTCAGGAGAGCAGGCTGTGTATTGAGCGTCTCGTTCAGGTCCTCTTCTGGTCCGTGCCAGCACAGACTCGACAGGCCAAACCCCAGGGCCTCGTCAGCCTGCTGAAAGATGGTGCGCGCCTCTGGGGATAGCTCTGCCAGCTCCTGTCCCATTCCAAGGTGCTGAGATCCCTGGCCTGGAAAGAGATAGGCGATATCTGGATGGCTCAAGTCACACCTTGCATAGGGGCGTCCGATCACTTAGCGGGGCACATCCGACCCCGGCTCCGAGTCTACTCTTCTTTTATCTCGATGACTGCTGTGCCACGATATGTGCCACAGGATAGGCAGACGTGATGGGGACGCACCGGCGCACCACATTGTGGGCAAGTGACCAAATGGTCTGCGCGCAAGGCCAAGTGGCTGCGCCGCCTGCCGGCACGCGCCTTGGAGATTCTTCGCTTCGGGACTGCACCCATTTCTTCACACTCCTCATTGACCGATAGACTATACAGGTCTGGTCATGTGGCCAGACACAGATCGTGTATTATAGGGCGGAGTGCTGAACCTGTCAAGGTTCAGAGGGCGGGTGCTTTCGGGATGGTGGGGGGGATCCCGAGCTATCCCTGACTTCCAGGGCCTGAATACCGTTTTCGATCACTGTGAGCGCTCTCTTGAGCTCTTGCTCAAGATTACACAGCGTGTTGAATGCGTACTCGTCCGCCTCCGCTCGGACGGTCTGTATCTCTCGCTCTGCGCGCTCGCGGATCCCAGCCACGCGAGTCTCCGCAGCCTGAATGATGGAATGCTCGGCTGTGAGTTGGGCGGCTTCGCTGCGTGCCAGGGTGGTGATACGTTCAGCCTCCTCATGGGCCTGGGCCAGGACCCGCTCTTTCTCACGGATGATCCGCTCGGCGCGCCTTACCTCATCGGGAATCGAGATGCGCATCTGGTCAAGCAATGGCCAGATCTGGCGCTCATCCACAAGCCGGATGTTGCCAAAGAGCAAGCGGCTACTTCCCTTGACAACTTCCTCCAGGCGATCCACCAGATGCAAGATGTCCATGATTCTGCCTCCTGCGCTCGCTCATAGCTCGGATAACGGGTCACACAAAGCTCTCGTATCCCTCTTGTTCGTCTCGTTTGGCTCGTAGTGCTGCCTCAACATGAGGCGGGACCATTCCGCTCACATTACCACCCAGCAAGGCTATCTGCTTCACGATGGTGGAGCTGAGGAAGGTGTGTTCCTGACGTGTCATCAAACAGATGGACTCAATGTCCGGGGCCAGTTGACGATTGGTCAAAGCCATCTGGTATTCGAGCTCGAAATCCGGAATGACGCGCAATCCCCTGACGATTGTCGATGCACCGACCTGGCGTGCGAAGTTGACGGTGAGGCCGGAGTAGGGAACCACGCGGATATTGGGGATATGTCCGAGTGCATCACTGGCCAACTGGGCTCGCTCCGCTACGGTGAAGAGCAGGCGCTTGTCCGGGCGGTCATAGATAGCAAACACTAACTCATCGAACATTGTGGCGGCCCGGGTGGCGATGTCGATATGGCCGAACTGGATTGGGTCGAATGTCCCTGGGTAGATTGCAATGCGTGTCAATCGACTTTCTCCCACTGACTCCAGAACTGAATCACCCGGCGTGCCAATAGACGGTTATCTGGGTGCTCGAGACGTGAGTCCACCTCAAAGAGTCTCTGGGCATGCCCTCGCGCGGCCTCAACGAGAGGCAAGTTCGTAACCTGGGCCAATCGGAGCTGAGGGAGCCCGGCCTGTCGAGTGCCCAGGAACTCGCCCGGACCGCGGAGCTCCAGATCCTTCTGCGCCAGAGCGAATCCATCATCGATAGACTCCACGGCTTTCAGCCGTTCGGTCGCTTGTTCCTGTGACGACTCTGAGATCAGCAGGCAGTAGGAACGTGCTGATCCACGCCCGACGCGCCCACGGAACTGGTGTAACTGCGCCAATCCGAAGCGTTCAGCACCCTCAATCATCATCACGGTGGCATTGGGAACGTCAATGCCGACTTCCACCACGGCAGTGGCTACCAGTATGTCAAGCTCTCCTGCCGTGAACTGCTCCATGATCCGCTCCTTGTCTTCGTTTCTCAGTTTGCCGTGGAGCAGCCCGATGCGCAGACTGGGAAATATCTCTCGCTGAAGACGTTCGTATTCCTCAACGGCCGCTGTGGCCTCGATCTTGTCGGATTCCTCGATCAGCGGACAGATGACGAAGGCCTGGTGGCCTTTGGCGACCTGACTTCGAACAAACCCGTACGCACGCTCGCGTTCGTACGGCATAATGACTCGCGTAAGTATCGGCTGCCGACCTGCAGGCATCTCGTCAATAGTCGATACGTCGAGGTGTCCCCATATTGTCAGGGCAAGTGAGCGAGGTATCGGAGTGGCACTCATTGTCAGAGTGTGCGGATTGTAGCCTTTTTGGCGAAGTGCAGTACGTTGTTCGACACCGAAGCGATGTTGCTCATCGATGACGACCAGAGCCAGGTCCCTGAATGCGACAGATGCTTGGATCAACGCATGTGTGCCAACGATGACACTAATCTCACCGCGCTCCAGCTTCGTTGAGATCTCATCCCGTTCCTGACCAGTGATGGATGAGGTCAAGAGACGGACGGTGGGCTGGATCGGCGCCTGTTCAAACAGCCGAGAGAGAGTCTCGAAGTGTTGCTCGGCCAGGATGCCAGTAGGCGCCATAAGGCAAGCCTGGTAGCCGGCTCCCGCGGTCAGAAGTATTGCGCTTGCTGCCACGATGGTCTTGCCGGACCCCACGTCCCCCTGCAACAAGCGATTCATGGGTTTGTCTGAACGCAAGTCTGACACGATCTCGTTCAGGACACGCTGCTGTGCCTGGGTCAACTGGAATGGAAGGCCGCTCAGGAAATCCTGTAGCACAACGTCGTTGATTGGCACCGGTCTGCCCGGTGTTGATCGCCACTCGTCTCGATGCTGTAGGAGTCCGATCTGCATGATGAACAGCTCGTCAAACGCGAGTCTGTGACGGGCGCGATTGAGGCTCTCCATCGTGTCCGGAAAGTGGATTTGGGCAATCGCCTGTTCCAGATCGACGAGATCGGCTTCAGCGCGGATCGAGCTCGGGAGATGGTCAGGCAATCGCAGTGCCCAGTAGTCGACTGTGCGCTTCATCAGCGAGCGTAGCCACCTGGCTCTGAGCCCTTCGGTTAAGGGATAGACAGGCACGATACGGGCGGTGTGCAACAACTCATCGTCTACGTGCTCCCACTCGGGTGAGTTGAAGCACAGGCGGCCCAGGTATTCACATACTTTGCCGCTGACGACGATGTGATCACCGGGCTTGATGCGTCCACTCAGGTACTTCTGGTTGAACCAGGTCACATCAACACGCCCACTTCCATCGTCGAGCGTCGCCTTGAAGACATTGAGGCCGCTGCGTGTGGATCGTTCGCTGGCGGCTCGTACCTGTCCGATGATAGTGACCTCCTCCCCGAGCTCCAGGCGGTTGATGGGCAGAAGTTGCGAGTAGTCATCATATCGGCGAGGGAACAGGTAGAGCAGGTCGCGGATGGTCGCTACACCCAATTGATGCAATCGCTCGGCATACTTCGATCCGACGCCCTGAAGTGCGGTCACGTCTGAATCGAGCTCTCTGTGGTTGGCGGGAGAGGTTGCTCGACTCTCCGACGACGTGTTGGCCGAACTGTGTGTGTTGGTAAGCTCAGTTCGTGTGGGCGGATCAGCGGACTGAGGCGCAGTAGACGACGCGTGAGGGCCGGCCTTCACCTGCCTGAGGAGCTCCATGATCATGATCTCCCGCTCTTCAGTGGTGTTCAGCGTTGAGTAGTGGCGCAACGAGTCGGCCACTTCATGTACCCAGGCTTGTGCTTGAGGGCCGAAATGCGCGATTGCCTCCTCAATCCACGTCTCTGCGTATCGGGCGAGGCCGCCGTGCATGGCCTGGTCCTGACATTCGTCCGCTTCGTGGTTCAGTATCTTGAGCAGTTTCTCCTGAGGCATTGTTGTCATTGAGTTGCCTTACAAACGGCAGTAGATGGCTCAACTGCCATCAAATGTAGACCTCCCGGGTGGCTTTCTCGTAGACGATCAGCCCGAGTGCATTGGGCCCGATGTGGCAGGCCAACACTGGTCCATAGAGCAGGATCGGAAACTCGTGCCCGGGCGCCACGGACTCGAGCCGTTCACGAAGCGCTGAAGTATCGTCCGTTGGGTAGGGTGTACTCTGAAGGATCGCGATGCGATCGATCTTTGTGAATTCTCCGGCAAACTCGGCCAGCTTATCGATGGCGCGCTCCGGACTGCGTACCTTCTCCATAGGTATGATCTGGCCTTCCTCCAGGGCAAGAAATGGCTTGATATTGAGCATCGTGCCCAAGATGGCCTGTGCAGGGCTGATGAGACGGCTGTGCTCCAGATAGTCCAGTGTCTCTGTGATTAGATCAATATAGATGTGACGAATCATTCCACGGATTCGCCGCACAATCTCGCTCAAGGAGACGTCAGCGGCGGCCAGTCTGGCAGCCTCCTCGGCCAGGATGCCCAGGCCAAGGGATAGAGTCTCGGAATCGACGACCGCGATGTCACAGCGCCCCAGGAATTCACCAGCTGCCTTCCGTGCTTCCCTATGAACCAGGCTTAGATTGGCCGAAGAGTGAAGCGAGATAACCTGATCAGTATGTCGGGTTACTTGGGCATAGATCCTGCGAAGCTCTTCCGCGGTTGGTCCGACGATCCTGGGGCGGATGTGCTCTTGCGACATTCTGAGGAGAAGCTTCTCACTGTCAATATCATCGCCGTGTTGGTAGGTCTTGCCCTCAATCCGGATCTTGAGCGGGACAACCGTGATATCCAGCCTTTTTGCTACATTGGGATCGATCTTCGCGGCACTGTCGGTAATGATGTGAACTCTGGACACTTGACCTCCGCTCATTATGGCTATGTACCCTGACGTTGTGCCAGAGCATCAGCGGACATACTTTTCAGGTTGGGGCAGATGGCGTCCCTCAGTTGAGCCTCGATTTCCCTCTATTCGACTGAAAGAATGTAATGGTAGTGTGGCTGACCGCCGTCGACACATTCGACCTCAAGATCAGGCCATTGCTCCTGAATGAACTCGGCCAGCACAGTAGCCTCGCCCTCGCTCACCGCATCTCCGTAATAGAGTGTGATAATCTCCGCTTGACTGGGGTTCATCTTGGCGAGAAGATCCAGGGCAACACGGTCGATACTGGCTCCTGATACCGCCATCTCTCCGTTGTGCAGGCCGATGATCTGACCATCAAGTACCGAGATGCCATTGATAGTCGCCGAACGTGTAGCGACGGTGATCTCGCCTGTCTGGACCTCGTCCATTGCGGCAAGCATGGCCGCCTCATTGGATTCCAGGCTTGTCTGGTGGTTGAGCACCAACAGGGCTGCAACGCCTTGAGGGATGGAGTGGGTGGGTATGACCACCACATTTCTGTCGCTCAATGATCGGGCTTGTTCGGCAGCGAGGACCACATTGCTGTTGTTGGGCAGCAGGATTATCTGGTCGTACGGGAGGTGCTCGATGGCCTCCAGCAGATCCTTGGTACTGGGGTTCATAGTCTGCCCACCCGGCACGATGGCATCGGCGCCCAGACTCTCGAACACCTTGCCCAGACCTTCTCCCTGCGTAACGGCCACTACAGCGATAGACCGAGAGCTGTCCTCTCCCTGACCGAGCTGACCGTTGTTGCGGTTGAGGAAGTCCTGATACTGAGCCTGCATGTCTTCGACGACCACATCACGAAGCGAACCCAGACCGGCGCCGTAGCTCAGGGGAATGCCAGGATCAGGAACGTGTACGTGCACCTTGATCGTCGATGAATCGCCCACCACCAGGGCACTGTCTCCCATGCCCACGATGGTCTGGCGAATCGTGTCCATATCGAGATGCTCGCCCACAACGAGGAACTGCACGTCGTAGCCGTAACCGATTTCCGCGGGCTCAGGCGCAACGATGACAGACTCTGCTGAGCTATCTGAGTCCAGAGCACGCTCCAGTATCGGATCACGACGCGCGTGGAACAGCATGCCCTGCAGGATGATATACAGCCCCTGTCCTCCAGCGTCGACTACGCCAGCCTCTCGCAGAACCGGTAGGAGGGAGGGTGTCAGCGCCACTGCCTCGTGCGCAGCGAATGTCACCTGTTCAAGCATGCCAGCGATGTCATCCGTCATACCGGCGGCTTGGGCCGCAGCATCTGCCACAGAGCGGGACACCGTAAGTATCGTGCCTTCCACTGGCTTGACCACGCCCTTGTACGCAGTCGTGGCTGCTTCCTGCAAAGCGTCAGCCAGATCCTTGGCCCGACAAATATGCTTATCATCGAGGCTGCGCGCGAACCCACGCCATATCTGCGACAGTATGACGCCGGAATTACCGCGGGCTCCCATAAGCGCGCCATGCGCCATCCGATGCGCGACTTTTCCCACGCTCGTTTCATCGGCGTGGTTGATCTCCTCCCATGCCGATTGCATTGTCAGGACCATATTGGTGCCTGTGTCGCCATCCGGCACAGGATAGACATTGAGCTTGTTGATCGCGCCCTGGTGGTGCTGAAGCCACGTGAGCGCGGCGCGGATCATTTGTCGAAACTCCTGCCCGTCAACGCTGAGTACGGATGATCGATGAGTCACTGTGGCTAATGTCTGTTCAGTCAAGCTGGTGGGCTCCTAATCGATGCTGCTGATACGCAGACCCTCAACGTGGACGTTGACCGCTCTCACGGGTACACCGATCGCTCGCTCCACGCTGTACTTCACGACATTCATAACACTGTGGGCCACAGCGGCGATGCGCGTGCCGTACTCCACGATGATGTATACGTCAATGGCAATCTCGCCATCGTCGATATGTACGATGATCCCAGGCTTGTTGTCGCGATTCAGTATCTCGGCGATCCCAGTAGCCACGTCTCTGGTTGCTCTGCCGACCACGCCGTAGCTTGTGAGCACTGCATTACTGGCAATGCTGGCGATCGCCCGGGATGATACCTCGATTCTGCCAGTGTATTGAACGTCAGGCATGCTTCCCCCTCAGGCGTGCCCGTCCCGACTGTGGGATGGCCCGCCGGTTGCGCGAAAGGTTACCTTGTGGTATGATTGCCTCCATCGAACTTCCTGTGAGGTGATAGTTATGGCGAACTGCGAGATCTGTGGCAAGGGGCCTCAATTCGGTCACAACGTCAGCCACTCCAAACGAGCTACTAATCGTCAATTCAAGCCCAACGTCAAGCGGGTCCATGTGGAGATTGACGGTCAGTTGCGTCGGGCGTATGTCTGCACTCGGTGTCTGCGGACTCTGAACAAGGCGCGCTAGTACTCTATTGTTCATATTGTCTTGATAATTGGGTCTGCCGAGCCAGCCCCCGGTGACGGGGGCTTTTCTTCGTTAGCCCCTTATCGTTCCAGCCCAGTATAAGCCGCCTCGCGGATCGTGCTGATTGCAGACGAGACGCCTTCCGGTGCATCGAACACAGCCGCACCGGCCACCAGGACTCTCGCGCCGGCGGCAACGACCCGTCCCGCCGTCAGCGGTCCAATGCCCCCGTCCACCTCAAGCTCTGCGTCACTCCGCGCACCATCAAGCATACGACGAAGATCGGCAACCTTGTCCAGCGTACGTTCAATGAATGCCTGACCGCCGAACCCTGGGTTGACTGTCATCACCAGAATCAGGTCAACGTCGGTGATGATCTCGCTGATCGCAATCGCAGGCGTCGATGGATTCAGGGTGATGCCTGGACGTGCACCCGCCTCGCGGATTTGCTGGATCAGGCGGTGTGCGTGTGGCGTCGCCTCGATGTGGACCGTCAGAATGTCGGCGCCTGCATCTACGAATCTGGGTACGTAGAAGGCGGGATCACTGATCATCAGGTGGACATCCAGTGGCAGGTCTGTCACGGTGCGCACCGCTTTCACGACGAGTGGGCCGAAGGTGATGTTGGGGACGAAGTTTCCGTCCATGATGTCGACATGAATATAGTCGGCACCTGCATCCTCTGCCCTCCGGACCTCGTCAGCAAGATGAGTGATGTCGGCGGAGAGTATCGATGGGGCGATTTTGATTGGCTGATTCATTAGGCACCTAAGATACACCGGAACGGTCAGAAAATCAAGGAATTGCGAATTGGACCGATATTCGAATGACCACGATATACTTCGCTGTCCGCACAGAATAACTCAGTGCCACCGTCCAGCTCAATGCACTGTTCTCCCCACATGATCTCCTCAATCCCGTCCTGGTCCAGATCTGTGATGGGGCTCGTGTGACTGCTGCGGGCGCCAGGGCTTTCCTTGGGGATGTGAACCTGCCATCGTGACCGTAGACCGGGGTCCCAACCCTGCAGAAACATATTGCCATATGTGCCCTGTGCGGTGACCAGCACTGGGTCGTCGTGAGCGTAACCTCCCAGGATGTGTTTCGAAACGTGTGGCTGAGACTCTGCCTGTAGCCAGCAAGGTTGAGCCATGCCCATTGCCCCAGCGTCCGTCCGTTGGTTGGATCGATGCACTCCAGAACGTATCGACATATGGATCGACATCGAAGCCAGCTCCATGGGCCACCACAAACGCCTTGGGTGCCCCCGGCTCGAAGCAGGCTGGCGCGGCCCGAAGATGGCCGATGGGAGAGTCCAGTGAGCACTGCGCAACGGGCTTAAGCCTGATCGCGGACGAAAGTGGCGTAGCTGGCCTCCTCGATGCTCACGAAGCAATCGGTGATCTGTTCCGTGCGTTGGCCGCCAGGGACCGCTGAAAGTAGTCGTCCACCAACTCGAGCTCGAACTCGCGCACAATGTCCATAGCTGTCCGTTCCTGGGATTGGCTCACAATAAGCGCCGTACCCACGTTGGGAGGGACGACAATCTGAACCTGGTCCAGGTACTTCCGAGCAATGGTCGGCAGCTTGTCGACGTTGTAGTCCAGGTGGATCAGCGCTCTATCTAGATTGACACGCGCCATAGCCACGGACGTATAGCAGTCGGTTAGGGCAATCGGGTCACCGAATGGATCGAGGATGCCCCCTCCAATGAACGGCAGGGCCGAGACGAAATAGGATTGGCACTCGTATGCCCACACTCTCTGTACGAACCCGCCGTGGTACATGCTGGCAAAGACGAGGATGTCGGGCCTTAGGCGGCGGTACTGTCGGCGGATGTCCTCGAAATTGAGGTCAAAGCAGATGATACCTCCCAGGCGACCGATGTTCGTATCGATAGCGACGGCGTCTGTACCGGAGCGCAATCCGGACTCGATCTCGCCAATGGTCAGATTGACCTTGTAATAGGCGCCCAGAAACTGCCCCTCAGGTCCGAGGAAAGCAAGCGCATTGTACACGTGGCCGTCTTCAGTGAGTTTGATCGACCCGGCAACGTGGCACTGCTCGCTGATAGCGAAGGCGCGATAGAGTTCGAGCAGCGGGCCGGGGTGCTCAGGACTCTCGGCGTCGGCCAGTGTCTGACCGACGGCCTCAATGCCCTCAGAGAACGCGACCAGGTCGAGTTCGTAGCCTCGTAAGGAGGACATTGCGCGTCGAGTCTCTGCAAGGACGGTTTCGAGTGCTCCTGCCTGTCCTTTGTGCGCCTCTGATGCGAACAAGACCGAGGCGATCTTCACGAAATGAGCCACAGCGTCCCTCCGTTCTGCTTTCCAGTCCATTTGATCTGGTGCACACAGCGATCGTGCTCAGTGTCGCACGGCGTTCTCGTAGATGAGATCGACGAGCTCCATAGTCTTCACCGAGTCCTCTATCGAGTTGTGCAGCTTGTGGCCTGACCTGATCGCCTCAATGAAGGCTGCGCTCTCGGCCAGGAAGCCCTGGCTGATGTGATTGGCGTCGCTTCCGACCAGACCAGATGCCGTTGCCTCAAAGCACGGACGTTTCTCATTGTCTCTGTATACACTGCCCGTGCCATCAGCATCGACGTAGGCCGATGCGCCATAGGCGTGAAACTCGAGCTTCAGGAGACGCCGGCCAGTTCGCCAGTTCGTGAGAAGCGCACCGACCACCCCATTCTCAAAGCTGACTAGTGCGTTGAAGCTGGCGCCGTACCAGCAATCGAGTTCTCTGATCTCGGCGGAGACGTTTACCACATCCGCCAGGCCGGAGTAGTATCGGAGCGAATCGACTGCATGGATTGCATCGCACCGGAGGATATCGATGGCGCCCCGATAGTATGGATGTGGTGTTGCCGGTGCAACGTTCTTGTAGAAGCACGATATGACTTGGTGGATCGGGCCGCTCTTGCAGACCTCCTCCCAGCATGCGTACACCAGCGGATGATACCGGCGCTGGAATCCCACACCGGTCACCAGGTCATTCTGGCTCGCCACGCGGGCAAGGCATTGAGTCTGGAACGTCGTGATGGCTGGGGGTTTCTCGATGAACAAGTGATGTCGTCGCTCGAGAACATCCATTGCGATGTCGAACAGTACGTGAGGGGGCATCAGCGCGTAGACTGCGTCCGGACTGAGTGAGTCCAGCATGGCACGATAATTGGTGAATGTCTGATCAATGCCGAAGCGCTCCGCAGTCGATGCCAGTCGCGCAGAATCCAGGTCGCATATCCCGACGATCTCTACGTTCCCCAGGCTGGTCAATGCGGGGTAGTGTACACTGTTGGCCAGCGAGCCGGCCCCGATGATCGCGACTCTCACCGTGTCCATAATCAGTCCTCCAATTAGATCCGGATGCCAGGGCGGATATGTGGTTCCCAGGTCCTCGGCACACGGCACCGGCTACGTACGCGGGGATTGTACACCGGACTGGCGCTCTCCGCGCTGTCTGAGCTGCCCGCATCCAGCGCCGATATCGATGCCTCGGCGCAGGCGGACTGTAACTGAGATGCCATGTCGATCGAGGGTATCAGCAAATGCCTTCACGCGGCTTCTCTCGGGAGGGCGTGCCTGGCAGCGTTCTGTTGGATTGAGGCGGATCAGGTTGACGTGGGCTGGCAGGTCGCTCAACCGCTCGATCAGTGCCTCAGCCTGGTCGATTGAGTCGTTCAAATTGTGGATCAGTGCCCACTCAAACGTGATCCGTCGACCGGTGCGTTCGGCATACCGCCGACAGGCAGCAAACAGTGAATCCAGGGGGTACTGGCGATTGATGGGAACGATTTGCTCGCGCAGCTCATCGGTGGCTGCGTGCAGCGAGACAGCCAGCGTCACCTGCAGCGATGTGTCCGGGGTCGCTCCCTGTTCATCGGCCAGGCGATCGATCCCTGGGATGACGCCCACTGTCGAGATCGTCACATGGCGCTGGCCGATGTTGAGCCCCTCTGGCGCGGTGATGCGGCGGACTGCCGCAAGTGATGCGTCGTAGTTGAGCAGTGGTTCGCCCATTCCCATCAGCACGACGTTGGTGAGTCGCTCCTGAGTCCTGGACAGGACGCGGGCGAAATGGAGCACCTGGACCACGATCTCCCCCACTGTCAGGTTTCGCCTGAATCCCATCTGGCCGGTGGCGCAGAACGTGCATCCTACAGGGCACCCGACCTGCGTGGAAATACAGGCGGTCCGCCGTCGTTCATAGTACATTAGGACGGTTTCGATGGTCTCACCGTCCTGCAACTGAAGAAGGTCTTTACGCGTCTCGCCATCACCGGCTTCGGCGGTTTCCACGATGGATGGACTGCTGATCACGGCTTCCGTCTGCAGCCTCTGGCGCAGGGCCTGGGGCAGGTTGAGCATCTCGTTGAAGCCGGTAGCATGGTGGGCGTACAACCAGTGCCAGAGCTGACGTGCTCTGTAAGGACGCTCGCCCCAACTCTGGATGAGCGATTCAAGCCCAGGAAAGTCGAGCTCGTATAGTGAGATGCCCTGCGATGCTGCCACAGGTGCCACTAGTCACCGATTTCCTTATCCGTGCTACTGGGCCAGGATTGCACGAGTGTGCGGATGTCGGGCACAACGAGGTCTGGGCGGACTTTCGATCCGATCAGATCTGCCTCCTGGGCGATTCCAGATAGAACCAGAATCGTGGTGAGACCGAGCCTAACTCCGCCAGCGATATCGGTGTCAAGCCGATCGCCGATAACGGCCGTACCGGTTGTCGATGCACCCATTCGACGCATCGCCTCTTGATACATCCAGGGTTCCGGCTTCCCGATGATGATGGGCCGTACACCAGTGGTGATCTCGATGGCGGCCAGTTGGGCGCCATTGCCCGGTACAGGACCGTGCTCGGTCGGAAAGCTAGTGTCAGGGTTCGTGCCGATAAAGGCTGCGCCGTTGTGGATCATCAGCGATGCAGCGGCAAGCTCATCCCACGTTAGTTGTCGGTCCCAGCCAACCACTACGTATTCAGCATCCGCCTCACACACTGTGAAGCCGTGCCGGATCAGTGCATGCCGCACGCCCTCCTCGCCGACTGGGTAGACTCGTGCTCCCACTGGTGCGATCGTCTCGAGGTAGGTGGCGGTTGCTTCAGACGACGTCAGTATATGGTCAGGTAGGATATCTACGCCGAACTGCGCTAACTTGGCTGCGTATTGGTCGGGAGTTCGCGACGAGTTATTGGTGGCCAGTATGTACGTGATCTTACGTTGGTGCAGGAATGCGAAGAACTCCTGTAGTCCGGGCAAGGGTGCATCTCCCTGCCACAGGACACCGTCCATATCGATGATCAGATGGCGTGTGCAGTTCAGGATTCCACTGGGGAGGCGCGGCGCCTGCAGATTTGCCGCGGCGGCGCGGGCCCGGAGCGCGTCATATTCAGCCGGTGTATCGACATCGGCCAGGACAGAGGGATCGGACACCTGGACAGTGGCGATCTCATCTGGATGGCGTCGCATCACGGCCTTGCCCCCTACGTCGCCGCGGATATCTGCCAACTCAGCGAACAGTCTGGCGGCGAACAGCACCGGAGATCTGTATTCTCCGTCGTACGTTGGACAAACAATGGGGGCCTGAGTCTCGTCGAATCGTGCGACCAGAGCCTGAACGAGATCGCGCGTCACGAGAGGCTGATCACACTGCAGAAAGAGGGCGGCCCGAGTGTCTGGAGACAGCGCTGCCAGCCCGGTCTGCACCGATGTGCTAATGCCTTGTTGCCAACGCCAGTTCGTAACCGCACGTATTGGACGGTTGCCCAGCACAGCCAGTCCCTTTCGTCCCTGGTGGCCAAGAACGACGACAACCGGACTCAGGCCAGCGCTGAGAGCAGTATCCGTCACGTGCGCGATCAGCGGACGGCCATCCCAGTCCAGCAGGTGTTTGGGGCGCCCAAAGCGGGCGGAGGCGCCAGCAGCGAGTATGATAGCGGCGATCGAATCCAAGTCAACGCTCCTTCACGTGATGGCGGGTTGTGCCTGATGCAGTGCAGCCAGGACGGTGGGTCACGCACTCATTGTAGCCCAGGTGGGGCTGTTCCGCAAAGGCTTGCCACCACGCATGTCCTCAGTTATAATGCCGCCATTGGGTTTCAGGAGTCAGATAATTTGAAGCTGTCCATCATCATTCCAGTATACAACGAAGTCGGTACGATCTCCGAGATTGTCCGTCGTGTGCGAGTCGTCCGCCTGGATATACCAGTAGGCTATGGCAAGGAGAATGGTAGCGTTGTCAGCCTCGATCGAGAAGTGGTCGTTGTGGATGACGGGTCCACCGATGGTACTCGGGAGTTCCTTCGAACGCTGTCGGCAGAACCTGACGTGACCGTTGTATTCCACGATCACAATCAGGGCAAAGGTGCGGCGGTTCGGACAGGGCTACAGCATGCGACTGGTGACGTGCTGGTGATTCAGGATGCCGATCTGGAGTACGACCCACGCGATTATGTGGCTCTTCTACAACCTATCGTAGAGGGAAGGTCGCAGGTGGTCTACGGTTCGCGATTTCGGGGAGGACCGACGAAGGCCATGTTCTTCTGGCATATGGTTGGGAATCATTTCCTCACACTCGTGACGAATCTCCTGTACGATTCCACATTGAGTGATATGGAGACGGGCTACAAGGCATTCACTCGAGAGGTGAAAGACCGCGTCGATCTGAAAGCTCCAGGCTGGGGATTCGATCCAGAAATCACCGCACAGATCCTCAGGCGGGGCTACCGGATCTACGATGTGCCGATTTCCTACTCCGGACGCGAGTTTGCTGAGGGTAAGAAGATCAGTTGGCGAGACGCCTTCACCGTCCTGTGGATGCTGCTCAAGTACCGGTTCAGCTAGGTCTGCCGCGTCACTGGACGTCAGGACGATGGGTTCTTGTTGTTCTCCTGATACTGGGTTGGGGGGTCCAGCTCGCTCCGGCGGTAGCTAACCGTTTCCATTCAGACGAAGCGCTCTACGGATACTGGGGGCTCCAGATTGCCCGCGGCCGCGACCCGTGGCTGGTCGATGTGCCCGTCTACAAACCTCCCCTGCTTCCCTATGTGATTGCCGGTTCTGTAGCGTTATTTGGACACTCCGAACTGGCCATTCGGATGCCCGGCCTGGCAGCCGGGCTGACGATGGTCGCGCTGGCTGCTGCACTGGCTGACAGGCTGTTCGCACGGTCTGTGGCGGCCACTTCAACGGCGATTCTCCTGACGTTCTCGCCCTTCCGAATCCTGTTCTCAGCTACAGTGTTCCCCGACCCACTGATGGTTGCGCTTGGTGTGGGGGCCTGTGTTGCTGCGGTGGCGAATCACCCCGTTTGGGCAGGTCTGCTTGCTGGGCTGAGCTTTGGCGTCAAACAAAGCGGTCTGGCCTGGATGCCCTTGGCCTTGGCGCTTGGCGTGATGCACTCGCAGCGACCGGCTAGGTCTGGACTGAAGTACGCGTTGGGATATGCTGTGCCAGTGATCCTGATCGTGATCTGGGACCAGCTGCGGACTGCACAGGGCGCCCCCGGCTTCTGGAGTGTCGGTATAGCGGGGTATGGAGGGTTGCGCCTGATATGGCCGCATGAACTGGTGGACCGGTTCCTCGGATGGGCTCGTCTAGCTCGCTACTTCTGGGTATCGCCAGTTCTCAGTGGCCTGTTTCTGACCGGAGTGCCTGTGCTGCTTGTAAACACCCTTCGACGAGGCCGTGGCACAAGACGGGGCCTCGTTGATTTGCTGCTGATTGTGTTCGTGTTATTCTACGCCATGATTCACTGGCTGTGGGCATTCCCGGTGTGGGATCGGTATCTCCTGCCGCTTCTGCCCATGGTCGCAGTTCTCGGCGGGCGCCTGTTCTCGATGGCCACTCACTGGTTAGAACGTGTGGTCCGGTCGCGCAAACTATCGCAGGTGATTGGCTGCTTGGCGTTGATCATATGCCTGGCCCGGCCCGCGGTCGCTGCAGCGCGCAGCCGCTATCCGGTTGGGGGTGATCACGGCGCCTATGACGGTATCGATGCTGTGGCCGAGTATTTTCACCATGTTCCACCGGGCAGCGTGGTATACCAGCACTGGTTGGGATGGCACTACGCTTACTACCTGTATGATGTGCCGGTCTACGTGGCTTACTGGCCAACGCCTGACTGGCTTGCGCAGGACGTACAAGCCTTTGGTGCACGCAGCGCCCGATACATCGTTTTCCCATCCTGGGAGGAACCTGACCGGATTGGTCACGCAGTCGCTCAATTGGGGTACCGACTGGATCCGGTATGGACTACCTCGCGCCGGAATGGGTCTCGCTCTTTCACGATCTACCGCATTGTGGTTCAGCCATGATCGATCGTGATAGACCCCGAACGCGCTGGCTTCCTGACGCGCTGGCCCTCTGCACACTCTGCCTGCTCATTGTGATGTCATTCTGGTCGCTGGTGGGCCAAGGACGGGTGCTTGCAGCAGGCGACATATTCACTTACTTCTATCCGTACTGGGCTGCGGCGACACGTGCGCTGCGTGCAGGACGGTTGCCGCTCTGGAACCCACATATATTCACCGGCGCACCCTTTCTTGCCAACAGTCAGGTCGGCCTCCTGTATCCCGTGAACTGGCTGCTCTGGATGCTGCTGCCTCCACACTGGTCAGTTCATGCCACGATTGTCGTGCACGTCTGCCTGGCGGCGCTGAACGCCTACGCGTGGGGCCGGAGCTCATTGGGCTTGAGGCCCCTTGGCGCCTGGGCTACTGGTTTCGCCTACGCGCTAGGTGGGTACCTGGGAGCTCAAGTCGAGCATGTGAACCAGCTTCAAGGTCTCGCATGGTTTCCGCTCACGCTCGTATTGGCCGACATTGCGGCGCGGCATATGCCGCGGCGCATCACACGCCGAGGTGCTCTAGCTACTGCTGGCCTCATCACAGTGGTCGGCTTCATTCTGGCGGCCGGGCATCTGCAGACAGCGTTCATCTGCGTGCTTGGCCTGGCATTCTATCTGACGGTTGTGCCCCTCTGGAATGCTGTGCGTGAAGGGTCATGGCCGGTTGTCGTGTTGCGAGTTGGGTTCGTGGGAGTCGTAACACTGGCCGGAGTGGCCCTGGCCGCAGCGCAGTTGGCGCCAACGATTGAGCTGTCGCGTCTCTCTATCCGCGCCGACGGGCTGCCGTTCAATGAACGCCTTTCCTTCTCTCTGTCCCCGTTGTACGTGGGGCGAATGCTGTTGCCCGGGTTCTTCTCACCGGTACCCCCGGTGCACCTGGAGCACGTGGCCTATATCGGTATGAGTGGAATTGCACTCGTTGCATTCGCCGCGGGCCGGTTGCGCGGAGCGTCTGCAAACGTTCTATCCTCCGCGGCAATGGTAGTGCTCGGTCTGTCTCTCTCTCTGGGCCTCTACAATCCGGTCTACGTGCTGCTGGCGCGCTTCGTGCCAGGTTTCGCACACTTTCGAGTACCGGCCAGATGGCTAACGCTGTTCGCGATGGGCGCTGCTGGGCTGATCGGTTGGGCGCTAGATCGGATGCCCGAGCTATGTACGGCACTCTCGACCCGGTTCGTTGTCGGTACCGCTGTCGGCCTGGCTGCCATAGAGGGATGGGCGGGCGTCGGTATTGCGATGGGGGACGGTGTGCCCGTTCCCTGGCGGGCCCTGCTAGCATGGAGCGGGGCTCTGGTTAGCGTTGTCGGCCTGCTCGCACTGAGCAGACGCTGGCCAAGGGTGGCTGGTGCGGGGTTGATCGGGCTGCTCATAGTGGAATTGTACTGCGGCGGTCTGACATTGCCCAGAGCTCAAGCTACAGCCGCGCAGGCATTCACAAGCCTGCGGCCGGCGATCGCTCACATCCTGGCTGGTGGTCCAGGTCGGTTCCTCAGCATGTCCGATATCACCTTTGACCCGGGTGATCTTCCCGAGATCGAGATTATCTATGGCCCTCAGCTATCTGATGAGGCTCTCTACGACTATGTCATTGCGACCAAAAGGAAGGAAGTACTGGATCCTAACATGTCGATGGTCTTCGGTGTGAGCGGAGTCGATGGCTACGATGGTGGGCTTCTGCCTCTGGCTCACTACACTGCCCTGCAGCGCCTGCTCTTGCCGCACGATGAGATCTCTCTGGATGGCCGCCTGCGCGAAACAATGCATACCATACCGGAAGGGCGCTGGCTCAATCTATTGGGTGTACGGTACATCGTCACTGACAAATTGCGCGATGCCTGGCTCGACGATGTCTTCTACGATCTTCAGTTTGGAGCCAGGTTGTCAGAGGGTGAGGCTGTCGAGGTCGCGTGGGTCCCGGAGTTCCGCGCCACTGCTATCGGCTTGGTGTCCCATCTTCAGGGTAGTGTGAGCCTGCCCGATGGCACCTCAGTTGGAGTCATTGTGGTCAGGTACTCTGATGGCACAGAACACGCTCTTGATCTGCGTGTTGGTGTGGACACGGCTGAAGGCATCTACGACTCCTCTGTGGAGCACTCGCAAGCGCCCGTTGGCGGGCATTATTGGCCAGGATGTCTTGAGGGCAACGACTACGTGACCCGGTTACATTGGAACGGGCCGGCGACACCGAGCTCAGTTCGTGTCCAGGCGACTGTGCCAGAAGGTGAGCTGGTTGTACGTGGCCTGAGTCTTATCGATGAGCGTACAGGAGCGTTTCAGTCTCTCGTGATCTCCGATCAGGGACGTTTCCGCCTGGCCCATTCGGGCGATGTTAAAATCTACGAGAATCTCGATGCATTGCCGAGGGCATTTGTCGCCACCGCAGTGGCAGTCGCTGACGACGAGGAAGCGCTGGCATTGATGAGGGAGACCACCTTTGATCCGGTTCGTCACGTCGTACTGATGGCTGATGGCCGGGTCGCCCGTGATCAGAGCGAGGCATACAGTTCGAACCTCGCCGATGTCGGTGGCACGGCTCGGATCGTACGGGACGAGCCCGAACGCGTTGAGATCGCTGTGAGTCTGCGATCCCCAGGCTACCTGGTTCTGGCTGACGCGTGGTACCCAGGTTGGGAGGCAAGGGTTGATGGAGATGTCGTGCCGATCGAACGGGCCGATCTGTTGTTTCGGGCCGTTGCGATGGACTCTGGCGAGCACATGGTTGTATTCAGCTATGAGCCGGTAAGTCTGAGGGTTGGCGGTGCGATCAGCCTGGTCGCGATTCTGTTGACGGCCGTGAGCACCGCGGCCGTGGCGTTGTTGAAAGTGCGCTGCAATGTTATAATGAGTGCAAGTGTGCGCGGGATCCCAAAGGAGGGATAGCATGAATACGTTCAACCGTATCCTGGTCGTCGTCCTCTTGCTCGTGGCTATGGTGGCGTGTACGGCGGTCTTTGTTGTCCCCATACCCGTACTGCGGGCGGTCGGTATACAGATCGCTGGACTGATCGCGTTCTTGAACAGCCTGCAGTGGTACGTGCGTCTGCTTTTCGGAATTCTCTTTGCTCTGACACTCAATGTCGTGTTCATTCTGTTGTTGATCTCGGAACTGCGCAAGCCGAAAGCCAAGGCGATCCAGGTCGAGCAAATAAGCGGTGGCGAGGTGATGGTTACCGTCGAATCGATCGCTGATCGGCTTAAGTACGAAGTCGATCAGCTACCTGGTGTGCTTCGGGTGAAGCCGGTTGTGTCGGCCAAGCGCGGTGGGGTTGTTGTGGATCTGGATGTTGAGGGAGCGGCTGGCGTCAATGTGCTTGACAGTGTGGCGCCGATTGTGGATGTGGTCCAGGATGTGGTTGAGGGCAAGATGGGACTCAGGCTGGCCCGGCCACCCAAGGTGCATTTTCACACAGTGGCCTATCCGAAGGCCCCCAAGACGCAGGTGGTTGCGGAGACACCCCCAGTTGAAGACGCGGAAGAGATAATCCCCAGCGCTGAGGACGATGCGGAACAGACCCTGGCGTTGCCCGAAGCGCAGTGGCATGATTCAGATGATTCGTAGCTTAACAGAGGTTGGGTGGGCGATCAGACGGTTGTAGTCAGCCAGGAGGTACCTGGCCGCGTTGATGAGTTGAGTCTGGCCTCCCGCGTCGAGAGCCTGTTGTTCGTTGCCGACTCGCCGGTGGCAGTCAGCCGATTGGCTGAGGCGCTGGAGGCTAGCTCCGATGAAGTAGAGGCAGCACTTGAAGACCTGACACAGGCCCTGGTTGGTCGGGGGCTCTGTCTTCAGCGGGTGGGGGCACGCGTACAGCTTATCACCTCGCCGAACGCTGCGAGCGATGTGGAGCGTTTTCTTGGATTGGAGACGCGGATTCGCTTGTCGCGAGCCGCGCTGGAGACGTTGGCGATCGTTGCCTATCAGCAGCCAATCACGAGGCCCGAGATTGAGGCTATTCGTGGAGTGGGGTCGGATAGCGTGATCCGTACGTTACTGAGTGGAGGATTGATAGAAGAGGTCGGTCGATCTCCTAGTGTAGGACGTCCAATTCTGTACGGGACAACGTTCGAGTTCCTGCAGCAATTTGGTCTGGAAGGGCTGGACCATCTGCCGGCCCTGACTGACATCCAGGTTGGCGGTGATGGTGAAGATGCGGCGTAGGTTCTTGCCCTGGGTCTTGTTGGCGGCACTTGCGTGCAGCGGGGCTTTCTGCCTTGTAGTGCAGAGCCCGATGGCTTTGGCTCAGGAGGCCCGCATTCTTCAGATCTGGCCTCTGCGGCGAGCAGGTACAATCTCAGGTAGGCTGGCGGAGGCCTCCGGTGTGCCTCCCGAGGCACTGTTCTTTGGTATTGCCAGTTCTGAATCAGGTGGACCGATGCGCGGCCGGACGTATATGTACTTCCCTACGGACGTGTTTCCTCCGGGCACCGAGATCGTTGAGGCCACCCTGTATGTGTTTGTCGACAGTGGCTCGGGCTCGGGTGTAGCCAGCGCTGGAGTTTACCGTGTTCTTAGCACGTGGAGCACTGTTCAGCCGACAGATGGCGGCCAGGATTGGCCATCACTGTTGTCGTCACCGGTCGATGTGACCACGCTCGACCTCAGGGCAACGGGGCCCACATCAACTCCATCACCGGTGGATGGATCACCGACTGCTGAACCGACAGCCACAGTCTGGCCAACGCCCGTGGCGACACAAACACCATCGTCTCCGCTGGCGACGGCCACACCATCGGAATCGCCACTGCCCACGCCTGTCCCTACGGTGACGCCCAGTTCGAGTGAGGAGGGCGATGCGGAGCTGATGTTGGGGACAGCCGTGGGTTCCTGGGTAGAATGGGACGTTACGGCGCTGATGACTGCCTGGCTAAATGGAGACGTGCCGAACTATGGTCTGGCCATTGCCGCAGCTCCGCGGCCTGACGCTGGTGTTGACGAAGCAGGTGATCTGATCGCAGCACGGTGGACGACGGTCCAGGATTCGACAACGCGGCCCTACATAATCGCTCAGATCCGAGTTCATCCTGTGACGCCTACCCCACCGGCTTTCGCTTCGCCACTGATGCCTCCGGCCGGCCACTCAAGCGCTGTGGTTGGGTGGACGAGCGCGGGCATACTCCTGGTCGGGATGGCGCTGGTGGCTTTTGGCTTGATTCTTGTCCGACGGATGTAGGGTCACAGAAACCTGGCGAAGACGTGGTTGCCAAGTAGCCGCCCGTTGTCTGTCAGCCGTGCGATTACTCCATCCCAGTACAGTAAGCCCAATGAACTGAGGTCGTTCAGTTCACGCTCGAAGACATCGGCCAAACCGCAGCCGAAGCGATGCCGGAATCGGTCATCCGAGACGCCCTCAGTCAGGCGCAACCCCATCATCATCGTCTCACCCTGCTCAAGACGGGGGCCTATAGTCTCCCGCTCGACGACCACCTCACGTTTCTCCAGGATCGCCCGTGTGTAGTCACGTGGGTGGGCCAGGTTGGCGGATCGCTGCCCATCGAACCAGGAATGTGCTCCGGCCCCCATCCCGATCCAGGGCTCGTTCCTCCAGTAGGTCAGGTTGTGGAGCGAGATGTACGGGCTGACTCGCTCACTGATGAGTGGAGGCGGGTTGCTGATCACAGTGGTTCGGGCCTGGGCGTTACCGACTGCTCGCGACGCTTCGGTCAAATCGGGCATTGGAAATCCGGTGTGATCGCCGTGACAACGCGCCCAGTTCGATATCTCATAATGGAAGAAGCCTGCCTCATGGAGAACTGCCTCTGAAAGTTCATACATCTCGGCCGTCAGGTCATCGTCGGGCAGAGGCAGTTCGCCGGATAAGACGCGCCGTTGCAAAGAGGCGCCAGGCTCTAGACTCAGCGCGTATAGCGACAGGTGTTGCGGTGTCAGCGACAGAATCGAGTTGAGATCCGTGCGCCACTGTGAGAGAGTCTGCCCGGGTATGCCAAAGATCAGATCCAGGCTGAGATTCCCAAAACCGGCTTGTCTCGCCTGCGCCACAGCATTGACTGCGTCCTCCCACGTATGGATCCGGCCCAATAACCTCAGCTCACAGTTGCGAGCTGACTGCACGCCGAGACTGAGACGATCGATTCCTGCGGACCTGAGTTCCAGCAGACGGTTCGTTGAGACAGTGCCGGGGTTGGCTTCGAGAGTGACCTCTCGAAGTATAGATGTGTCCATATGCTCATGCACTGTCCGCAGAATGGTCTCGATCTGTCGCGGACTGAGCAGCGACGGGGTACCTCCACCGAAGTAGATTGTACTGGTGCGGAGGCCTCCAAACCGCTGAGCAGCGCGCTCGATCTCTTGGCTGAGGGCAAGTACGTAGTCTGGAATATCATCCTCAAGTCCAGCGTACGTATTGAAGTCGCAGTACGCGCAACGCGCTTTGCAGAATGGTATGTGGATATACAGGGCGATGCGATCTGCCTGCTGGCGATTGGAGGTCATACGCGCATTGTACAGCGCCCAGAGGCGCGATGCAACTGAGGCGTCTATCGGATCTCGGCTGAGGTTGCGCACGTAGTCGGGGCATACGCACAGCAGTCTGTGGTCCGCGCGACGAGCGATGGTACAATACGGGAGAGCGGATCGCGTGGGCAGGATCGTGGAGCACGTGAACGCCACCCAGGTCGAGATGGACACACCGTACAGGGAGGTTGTTGTGATGCATACAGTGAGGCTAGGCCGGACAGGATTGATGGTGTCTGCTGTGGGGTTCGGAGGCATTCCGATCCAGCGGCTATCTGAAGCTCAAGCGATTGAGGTGGTGCGTGGTTGTATCGATCTGGGGGTTACGTTTCTGGACACGGCTACTGGCTACACAACCAGCGAAGAGCGGATCGGAAGGGCGATCTCGGGGCGGCGAGAGGGTCTGGTTATCGCAACCAAGAGTCCGGCCCGGGATGGGGCAGGTGTGCGCGATCACCTCGCTCTGAGCCTTCAACGTCTGCGGCTGGAGACGATCGATCTCTTTCAGTTCCACAACGTGAGTGAGCGTGCGGATTTCGATGCGCTGTTTGTATCTGGTGGACCGTTTGAGGTCATATGTCACGCGCGTGACGAAGGTGTGGTTGGGCACATCGGATTCACCACGCACTCGATGGAGATGGCTCTGCGCGCCACAGCATCCGGTCATTTCGAGACGGTGATGTTCCCGTTCAATTTCATCACTGAAGAAGCAGCGGATAGGCTCATTCCTCTGGCGTTGCAGAACGATGTTGGCTTCATCGCGATGAAGCCGATGGGTGGCGGCATGCTGGAGGATGCCACGCTGGCGTTCAAGTACCTGCGTCAGTTCTCCGGTGTTGTCCCGATAGTCGGTATTGAGCAGACGACGGAGATGGAACAGATCGTAGAAGTGATGACGGGGCCGGCTGATCTGACGGCCGAAGAGAAGGCCTGCATGGCTCAGCTTCGGGCCGAGCTAGGTACGCGTTTCTGCCGCCGCTGCGATTACTGCCAGCCCTGTCCTGAGGATATTCCCATCTCAACGTTGATGACGCTGCCGAGCGCTATCAAACGACTCCCGACGGACAGCCTGACGAATGGGTGGGTGGGTGAAGCTGTGGAGCAAGCGGCGCACTGTGCGGACTGCGGGGAGTGTGAGCTTCGATGTCCCTACCACCTTCCCATACGTCAGATGATGGATGAACACGTCTCAGTGTATCACCACGCGGTTGGGCGATATGGAGCATCAGCGGCCATCTGATCGTTGCTCCGCTGAGTGTTCGGCTTTTGACACGGGAATCAATGTCACTATAATCTCGCTGTGGTCGTCAGGCGCCCGCACGCAGTCGGACTGCCCTCATCTGCTATGGAGGTAGACAATGGCGAATCAGACTGGCTCGAAGGATGCACAGAAGGAAGTGGAACAGATTATCAAGACAGCAAGTGCTTTGGGCGTTGAGGTTGATGAAGTCGATGTGGCCCAATGGCTGACGGCGATGGCGGCTGCCGACGCGATGAGCTGGCAGGTTGATGAGGATGCGGGCATCTACGGCCAGGAGATCACGCTGCTTGATTTCGACAAGGCGACTCTCGATCGCTACCGCCGTATCGCTGACATCGTGCAGTTGCCAGACCTTCCGAATGTGGAGACTGCGGTCAGCCTGGCGGGCAGCGCCGCTCAGGGTGTTATCCAACGATATCCGGGCGATTGCGACTACTTCGAGCGTGTCAATATCCGAGCGGATACACGAGAAGAGGCATGCAGTATCCTGGCAGACCTCATTCGCGACAAGGCATTGGATAAGTACATGGGGCCTGACTATCGGCTGATCGAGGTCAAGTTTGGCACGTGGGATGCTGATGTCATCAAGGGCGACTGGGAGATTCGGAAAGGATCACCTGTGTCGTGGGCGCCGGAGGAGGTCAGAAAAGGCCAGATGACTGTGCTGACTGTATCAGGTGAGACGTGGGATGTTCCCTGGACGTATGGCTGTCTCGACCCGGGCTGGTGCAAGATGGACTGGATCATTGCTGAGCCAGAACGTGGGCGGGTGGTCAATGCCAGCAACATGCTGGACGTGACATGGGAGGCGCCGGATGGGTCGATCGTCCCGCTGGACGGCTTCATCGATCCGTACTTCCAGGAGGTCTACCTCGAAGCCGATTCGGTCCCGCTGTTCGCTAAGCTGGCGCAGCACGTGTCTCCCAAAGCCCTGCAGGAGTATGTCCAGCAGATAACGGGCGAGGTGTACAAGTACACGCGCAAACACGTCAACTACGGAAAGGCGGCCAAGCGCATCTACAATATCTTTCGGCTTACGGGCAGACACCAGGCCGCGGCATTGGTTCGTGAGCTTTTCGACGAGCCTGCTGCGCTTCTGTATCAGGTCTGGTCGATCTTGGACACCTTGGAGGATGCCGATAGCCCCGATTCGGGGTTCGATCGCGAACTTCTGGTGCAGCAGACTGACAAGCTCATTGAAGATGTGATTGAGACATGCGAGGGTCCATTGGAGACCAAGATCGTCATGGCGTTGATCCGGCTGCGGGATCATATCACGGGCCGGCTGGATCTTGGCGCCGATCGGAGTGAACTCATCAGGAGTTCGCGTGCTACCGTTGAGCAACTGGTAAACGAGTACTTTCAGAACAAACTACTGGGAATCGCTGATGTGCGCGAGTTCATCGATTCGCTGGAGGAACCCGCCTAGCCCAGCGCTCCACGCTGGTCCCGGCTGAAGGCTGCCGAGAAACCGGTGAAGATCAGTCCCAACCCACTGATCCAGCACAACACCGCTCCCCAGCCGAATGGCAGCGGAGTCTTGTACAGTGCCTCCACTAGCGGGTGTAGTTGCAGGAATTGCAGCGTGGCTGGCGCAATGCCGGCGAGCGCGACCGCGCTGACCAGTGCTCCTCGGGTACGCGATGGCAAGAGACTGCTCGGTATCGCCAGCAACACGAGCAGAAGCCCTGCGATGGCCAGGCCGAGTTGCAGACGGTAGTCCGGCTCCCGAAGGAACTGATAGGGGGGGAGTGCCCCAAGCGCAACCAAGAGGGCCGCCCCGGTCGCAACGATGCGCGCGGATATCGCGTTGACAGAGCCGTGGATCAGCAATCCCAGCTCAACCGCCAGAGTGATGAGTGGCAGGACGAACAGGGCGCGAGTGATGCCCACTGTGCCGGCCTGCACCTCGGGGAAGAACTTCGCGAACTCCACGAGACTGAGTCCAGTGACGGTGAGCGCTGCAGTCCTATGGGGAATCCACGGACCGATGAGTCCGATCCCCAGGAGAACGAGGCTGACGAATAGCGTCGGCAAGCGCCACTTCCAGGTTCGCGTCACCATGCGCTAGTCCTCCCAGTCCGGGCGCAGATCGGAGATTCGCATGAAGATATCGGGGTCTTCCTCGAAGCAATCCACCACGTGCCATGGTAGCTCAGCAAACATCGGCGCCAGGGGCACTTTGGAGGGCGGCTTGATCTTGGCCGGCGCTGGTGGACATGGGCGCATCGGGCGGCCTTCGAGTACTCGCTGCCGAAGTATGCGACCGTCGTTCGCGAGGTAGCCCGCGTACATTCCATCGCGGGTGTACACGTGCGTGCCGTCGAGCCAGGCAATCCATTCACCGTGAGTGTCGAAGATGTAGATGCCAACCAGTATGGCGGTCCACTCGCCATTGCTGCAGTAGATGGGTAGCATTCGATCGACATCGCCGCTTGAATCCACAACTCACCGTACTCAGTCACTGGTTGCTGGGGCGTTTGAGCATATCATACGTCGAAGTCCTTCGTACCTCGTTGCTGCCTAAAGGCCTGGAAGGCGGTTGCCTTTGCAGAAGCAGGCGCCGTGTGCAGCGCTTCATATAGCCGGCGTTGTTCGTTGGCTAGCTCCTTTGCGCGCTCCTCGCCCAGCAATGCAGCGTAGCGACTCAGCTCGGATAGATTGCGCTGAGCGACCTGTTCAGCGGCGACCTGCCCGCTGACAGCACCGGTTCTCACACGGCCCAGTACACCACGCGCCTTCATCTGTTCGATCACGCGTTCGACAATTGGCGCGACAGCGCCATCTCGCACGCCGAACTCCCCTGGTTGCACGAAGCGCAGGGTGACTGGGTTCAGCGAGGTGGTCAATGTGTGACCGGCGGGCGTCTGATACGCGATCTGGCCATCCATAGAAAGCCTGGAACCGACCTGCTGGGCAGGCAATAGCAGTCTGATCACCACCTCGAGCTCTGTGTCGAGAGGGATGTCACCGAGGTCAATTGTGGATTGCCCTGTGACGCGGTAGGCTGACGAGAAGGGCTGCAGTCCAGTACCAGGAGGCAACGCCAGGTTGAGTGTAACGTCCCGACCGGCCAAGGCAGCGATTTCGCCCAACTCGCCGGCGATGAACTGCATGATTTGGTGAGCGCGCAAGACGTGATAGAACCGGCCTCCACCCTGAGTAGCGATCTCCACCATCAGGGCCTCGTTGTAGTCGCCACCCACACCGATCGTAGAGGTTGTGATACCCTGGTCGCGGGCAGAATACGACCTCTCACCGACCTTCTCCAGATCGAGCTCTCCAATATTGGCCTGCCCATCGCTGAGCAGGAGTACCAGGTTGACTTCCTGAGGCCTGGAGCTGGCTGCCTGGATGCCGGCTTCGAGGCCGCCGCATAGCGCAGTCTGACCACCGGCCTGCAAGCGTGCAAGGATTCGCTCGACTTCTGGGCGCACGGCGTCTTCAATCGTCTGGGGCGGCAGCAGGCACTGCACATTGCTGGCGAAGGTGGTGAGCGAAAACACATCACCTGTGTGAAGGCGGTGCACCGCTTGCCTGATACCCTCCATAGCGGCATTCAGTTTCTCACCCCGCATAGAGCCTGAGACATCGAGTACAGCGTGGAAGCCCATAGGCGCACGTCCCATGGACACTGAAGCGGCTTCCTGAAAGGGGACCTGTTTCGGTGTCCTAACCGTCACGATGATGTGACGCTCGACGATTTGATCAGCCGGCGCAGTGATCTGGTCGAGCTCCAGTTGAGCCGTGATGTAGCTCGATGGAGTGGAGGGCTGTTCAAAGACGAGCTCTCCCCCACAGTGCGCACAGACCTTCACGCCGCGAGGTTCGTCCTGCAGTAGCCCGCAATATCGACAACGCATCAGGTTGACCATAGCTCTTCCTCAGTATGCTGCTCGTGACGCCCGATCAGAACTCAGCCAAGCTCGTCGAAGATGGTCAGAAGCTGCTGCGCCGCCTTTCGCCAAGTGAAGCGCTGAGCCTGGGCAAGCCCTTTGGACACCATTGTACTGCGTAACTGGGTATCCTCAAGGCACTGTGCCATGGCATAAGCCAGGGCATCCGTGTCGTGCGGGTTGACCAGGCACGCAGAATCACCGGCCACCTCAGGTAACGATGAGGTGTTGGAACACACAACAGGAACACCGCACGCCATAGCCTCCAGAACGGGTAGACCAAAGCCCTCATAGAATGACGGAAATACGAATAGTGTGGCGCTGCGGTAGAGAGCAGGCAGGTCCGCGTCGCTCACGAATCCCAGGAGGCGCACGCGGTCACTGTGCTGAACGACCGCTTGGAGCACCTCGTCGTAGAGCCATCCCTGACCGCCGCCGATGGCCAACTGGAGATCGTCGCCCAGCGTAGCGAAGGCCTGAATCAGCCGTGCGTGGTTCTTGCGAGGCTGTATTGTTCCCACAGTAAGTACGATGGGGCGTTCATCAAGCCCGTAGCGCTTGCGGATATTGTCGCTCTCATTCGGCCCGGGTGTGGGCGTGAACCGCGTGTCGACACCGCTGTAGAGCACTTCAACGCGGCCCGGCGCTACGTTGAGGTAGGTTGTGAGATCATCCTTTGTGGCCCGCGAGTCCGCCAACACCCGGTCTGCGCGTTCGATGGAGCGGGGAACGACCTCGCTCAGGTAGCGTACAAGCTTGGGCACGAAATGGTCAGGATACCGCAGGAAAGATAGATCGTGGACGGTTAGCAGTGTGCGTGTGCCGGGTCGAGTTGGTGGGAGTACGAAGTCCGGTGAGTAGAATGCATCCAGTGGACCAGTTACTGTCTCCACAGGGATGGGAAGCCGCAGTCGATGCCAGATACGCGCCAACCAGTCATCGGTGAGAGGTACCTTTCGAAGCCGCGCCGGAAGTGTGAGAAGAGCGTCGAAAGCTTCGGAGTTGAGACCTCCGCTGGCCGCGAAAGCGACATACGTGTTGCGAGTATCAGCTTTGAGCAGGGCGTGAATCAGTTCTCGTGTGTAACGGCCGATGCCGGCCTGTTGGCGAGCGGCGGCCGTGTAATCAATTCCAATGTGCATCAGGTGACATCCGAATAGGTCCAGATACGATTAATGAAGAAGTTCCAGAACAGCACGACGCCCGTGGCGATCACCTTGGCCAAGTTGTAGCCGAACTTATAGGCGGTCGCAGGATCGGTGATCAGTGCCATTTGCAGGCCAACCTGTCCCACGAAGGCGGTGCACGGTCCGCGCAGCGCGACAAGGATCAGCGTGTTGAGTCCCCACCCAATGATGTTGACGACGACGAACTGCAGCAACTGTGTACGAATTGGTTTGGAGCGCGAGTCGGGGTAGGTCCAGTACCGGTTCCACGTGAAGTTGCTCAGTACAGCTACCGAGAATGAACAGGTATTGGCCAGCACGATTGGTAAGCCAATCAGTACGTGGAGTATGTAGAGAACGCCGAAGTCCACCACTGTACCGATGGTACCAACGACGGCGAACTTGAGAAATCGCGTGATCTCCTTCCGATTGTTGGTAATCAATCTCGTAACGGTTGTCATGCGGTGGCCTCGACTCCTTTCCGCATCGCGCTGACGATGTACGCCAGGAGTCCCAGCAGAACTCCGATCAGGATATGAACGTTGTTCACGATCAGGTTGTCCAACACATGATGAATGCTCAGGTGCATCCAGGCCCCAAGCATTCCGATGGCCAGCCCCCGTGACAGCCCGCGTGTATGTTGGGTAGCCCGCCATGTGTACAAGAAGACGGCGACCCAGAAGATCGAATAGGTGATCAAACCAAGAGCGCCCGTCTCAGCCGCGATGGTCAGGTAGAAGTTATGCGCGTGTCCCAGCGCGATTGGCCAGTTGATGAGCGCGAAGAGTGGATAGGCCGGTTCGTAGCATCCCAGGCCCACGCCGGTCCAGAATCGAGATCTCCACATACTTACCGCGGCCTGCCAGTGGGCCAGTCGTTCGAGTACGGCAAAGTTCGCATCGTTGATGCCCACCCCGCGCACGTCCCGCAAGCGCACTTCCTCAGCGAAGCTGGTGAGCCGCTCAGTGACCGACACGGGCAGCACGCCACTGAAAAACAGTCCAAGGCCGACGATGATCAGCGATGCGATCAGGGCCAGTCGTGCCTGTGGTTTGTTGGGTAAAGCTGCTGCCATCGCGAGAAGCGCTCCACCGAAACCAATCCATGCGCCACGACTCCAGGACATGCCAAGTGCCGCTGCGATCAGCGCCGCGGCGACGATCGCAAGCCAGAACCACCATGTCGCGAGCTCGGGCTTCGTGTGGCCCGCGCTCTTGCGCTTGAACCATCGTATTAGGGTCTCCTGGCCGGCTGCGGCTCCCACCCCTACGACTATCGATAGCGTGAGGCCGAGGAACCCTGCAAACGGGTTGGGTTGTTCGAAAGTGCCGTAGGCGCGATAGGCCTGGCCTCCCAGGATGGCGAAATGGTCTGGGCCGTCACCTCGCAGGCGAAACTGGTAGATGCCTATCGCGGCCTGAAATAGGCCGATAGCGACCAGTGCGCAGAAGAGCCACGGCAGCTTCCGCGGCGTAAGGGTGTCGTGAACAAGCACGAGGATGGCCAAGATCTGGAGCCACTTGATGAACTCGGGGAGTCCGTAGCTGGCAAGGTCGACCGCGCTCCAGAGTGATAGGATGGCTGTACCCAGGAATCCGATGAGAGGCAGCAACAGAGGCGAATGACGAATCCGCAGACTGCGTCGGGCCAATCCAGCCGCTAACCATGATCCCAGTGACAGGATAACAAACACCTGGCCGATCTGGGACGGAATCTGCGGGACCTCAGTCTGCAAGTAAGCTCTCATCAGGCCCAGGAAGAGCGCCAGGGTCAAGCCAGCCAGGGGCTCAACAGCACTTACCAACGTCCCGATGCCCAGCAGTACGACGACTGTGGCATCCAGCAGAGTGAGGCGCACAATCAATATCGCGGCCAGCAATCCCACGAGGAGGAGCAAGGCCGGTAGTGTACGCCTTCGAAGGCTCGAACTGTCACTCAGCACGCTATCCACCACCGCTTAAGCGAGTCCTAGCTTGATTCGGAAGTAGTCCGCCGTGCGGCGGAGCCCTTCCTCCAGCGGCACACATGGGTTCCAGTCCAGAAGCCGTTTGGCCTTTGTGATATCGGGGCAGCGTACTTTGGGATCATCCGCTGTACGTGCGTCGGTCGGTCGAACGAACTGGATCTCGCTGGGACTCCGCGTCAGCCTGAGCACAATCTGCGCAAACTCGAGCACTGAAACCTCGGACGGATTACCCAGGTTCACCGGGAGGCGTTCGTCCGAATGCAGCAGCCTGACCATCCCCTCAACCATATCATCAATGTAGCAGAAACCCCGGGTGCGGCTGCCATCGTCGTACACCGTCAGTGGGTCACCGCGCAGAGCCTGGCAGATGAAGTTGGGCGCCACTCGGCCGTCATCCGCGCGCATCCGCGGGCCGTAGGTGTTGAAAATGCGTACGATCCGCGTGTCGACGCCATGGTAGCGCTGGTACGCCATCGTGAGCGCTTCAGCAAATCGTTTGCTCTCATCGTATACACCTCGGGGCCCGATGGGATTGACATTGCCCCAGTAGGTCTCGCTCTGCGGATGTTCGAGAGGATCTCCGTAGACTTCCGAGGTTGAGGCCAGTAGAAAGCGGGCGCCTTTGTCCATTGCCAGGCCCAGTGTCTTGTGAGTGCCCAGAGCGCCGACCTTGAGTGTCTGGATGGGCAGGTTGAGATAGTCAACCGGGCTGGGCAGGCTGGCCAGGTGCAACACCGCATCCAGATGACCCTCTAGGAAGATGTAGTTCGTCACATCGTGCTTGATGAAGTGGAAGCGGTTGTGTCCGGACAGGTGTGCAATATTGTCGACCGTACCCGTCCGCAGGTTGTCCATCGCGATGACCTCGTGACCATCTTTCAGCAGGCGGTCGCATAGATGACTGCCAATGAATCCCGCCCCGCCGGTGATCAGTACACGCATGTGGACCTCCTTAGCTCTGAGATCGGCTGATTATACTGCGTACGTCAAGGGTTGAATAGTCTCCTGCCACCGATGACAGGTGCACACTCAGTCCGCTGGTATAGGCTCAGGGGTCGGTGCGATGGAGAACCTTGCATCGTGAAAACCAAGCGCCACGATCAAGTGGCGAAGGTAGACCTCAGCGTTCTGTTGAGCTGTCTCCAGGAGTCCTCCCTCGATAGCCGCTTTCAGAAGCTCGTCTTCCGCTGCCTGTCGTGCCGCAGTCTCCAGGCTGGGATTGAGCCCGATCATGCCGGTGTCGCGGTCGTAGACGTACGATTGCCGATTATCGAGGACGGTCACGAAAACCTCAGCGGGCGGGAGCGTAATGAACGCTATGCTGTCCTCACTGACAGCGATGTCGCCTTCCTGGATCTTTGCCAGGTCGACGCCCGCGATAACTTGGCCATGCGCCACCAGGATCAGGCGATCGCCGAATAAGAACGAGAAGGGCCCTTGCCCGGATTCGGCCGTGATGATCTTCTCGATGGTGTAGGATGCTGTCTCCAGCCGACTCAGAGCGCGCACCTGGCGTATGATGGTGACCGGATCGGGAATCACTGTGGGAGTCGGATGCGTGATCGCCGCGATCTGCTTGGATAGCGCTTCCTCTGCGCGTTCGAGAGGATTGACGAGCTGCCTGACGGACATAACGAGCAGGATGCCGACGACCACAACCACAGCCAGAACAGCCAGGAGGATGATCGTGTTGAGAAGGTTAACTCTCGATTCCATAGTCCTTGCTCCTTCTTACCCATTGTACCAGTCCCAGTGTTGTCACGAAGATCAGGGCCATATCGATCACAAAGTAGGTCGAATCCACCATTCCGTGAGCCAGGAAGTTGGCCATCATGCCCATTGTCCCCAAGGCTAGGGCGCATCGATCACGATCGCACAGATGGCGGAGGGGTAACGCCTGTTTCCAGAAGGCGATTTGCAACCAGATACCGGTGCAGAGGCCCGCCACTCCAAGCCGCGTGGCGTAGTTGAGGAACACATTGTGGGCTTGTGAGATGTTGGGTTCCTGCCAGGCAGCCGGTAGGATGAAGCGACTGCGATAGAGATAGAGGAAATTGTCGGGTCCGACGCCCAGCCACGGAGCGGTGAGGAAC
The DNA here is from genome assembly GCA_012514315.1 of Chloroflexota bacterium. GTDB lineage: Bacteria > Chloroflexota > Anaerolineae > B4-G1 > B4-G1 > JAAZAN01. The sequence continues at coordinate 10,452 of JAAZAN010000091.1, read as the reverse complement.
ATAGTCCACGCGGACCGCCAGACCTGCAAGCGAAAGAAAGTCGATCCACTCTGGGTGTCGAACAGTGTGGCGAAGCGCGGTGTGCGCAGGAGTGGAATGCTCGCCAGGCCAGCCAGAACAAGCGCCCCAACCGCAGCCCACGACCACGGTCTGCCGCGCAGGAAGCCCAACGCCAACAGTGTGATCGGGACACCCAGCAAGATAGCGCCCTTGGAGAAACTCAGCAGGATCGCCAGCGCTACGAGCAGGCCGACGAACACGTAGGCGATCCGGCGCTTGCGGGACGTACCCCAAGCCCCTATCGCCAGGAGTAGGGGAAGGACTCTGCCCAACATGAGCGCGGCGTTGTTCGGGGATCCATAGACCGAGCGAAGCCGACGGAACCCCTCCTCGGCCGTGATGATGTTGACGCCCAGTGCGTACTGCACCAGGCCAATGGCTGCGACGGCAGCAGCACTCAGCGCCATCAGATCGACAATATGCCACAAGCCTCGCCGGTCGAAGCAGGCGGTGCGCCAGATCAGGTAGAGGATCACTGGTTCCAGGATGATCAGACGAAACTCGCGCAAGGCGACGTGCACGTGGCTTGCGTTCGCGACGGATAGCAGGCCGACAATCGCGAAGGCCACCATTCCGCAATCCAGACCGTCCGGTTTCCACCGGTTAGCTGACTGTGGTGACTCCCACCCTCCTGTTTGTAGCCATGCATGCCATTGGCCCACAGCCCACGAGACGGCGGAGAGCAGCAACGTGATCTCGGACATCGCGAACGCTTTGCCCAGCAGCGGTCGTGGATGGCGGTAGAAGGGCGCAGTTGCTACCACCAGGCCAACTCCAACGTCCAATCTCAGTAGAATGATGAGAAAGAGGCCCAATCCTGCCACAACGGTGAGGGGGGGGCAGGGCGAGAAGTAGAAAGCCCCGGCGGTGGCCAACGCTAGAGTGAGAGCCAGCGTATCGTGATCGGCTGCGTATGCCCGCAGAGCTAACCAAGTGCGCCCCAGTGAGCTACCTGTGAACGACGTCCATGCAGGAACAGCACACGCACGCATTCTGTCAACCGACCGCCGGAAGAACGTTGCCCCACGACGGATTGGACGTCGACATACGCGCCAGATCCCGGAGCCTGCCATCGGCAGGCAGATCAGCGCAACGATCGCCACGATTCGCAAAGCTCGGTCGTACATCAGCGTACTGGCCCGTTCTCCAACCTGCCAGCCGACAAGCGGCCACTGGCCCCAGCCGTATTCGGCAACGATGGTGGCGGAGTGTGGCCCGCTTGCCAAGTCACGAGCAACCTGAACGGTTGTCACCTCCGGCTGTCCATCCGGCGAGGTCAGCACCAGGTAGGCGCCACGCGTTTCTCGAGGCAGCAGCTTAGATGGAGACCCGTCTATGCTGACAAACAGATATGCCCGATAGTCGCTGCGTCGTACGGTCACCGCGAACTCAGTGCCGGTGAAGGGAATAGTGACGCGCGACGTACCCGTCACACCAGGGTCGGCCCCCAGCTCCGAGATGTGCCACTCGCCTTCCCAGTGGGCATCCCCGGTGAGGGGTATGTACGACGCCGTGCTCGTGGTCGCCAGGGTATGTTGCCTGAGCATCGCAATGACCAGAAACAGCAGTGCGCTGCCAAGCAATCCGATCAGCGCGATCCGTTGTGAGCCCCGTGCAAGGCTTCTCATATCGCTTGTTATGCGCTCCAGTCAGGAGCGGCTCACCACCGCCACTGAACAGCGGTCACGTTGCCTTCGGCAGTCAACTGGTGCACCTCGTCATCCTGAGTGGTGATTAGGTATAGTTTGCCGCGATAGATCACGATGAGTTCACGACCACCTGGCCCCCACGCCACATAAGGGTAGTCCAGTCCCGATTCATCTGGCGTTGGGAAGAGGAGGCGTCGATCGGAGCCGTCACGATCCATGACGTACAGATCGTACGTGCTCGTCTGACTCAGATAGGGGCTCCGTGCGCGCCCATACGCGACAAGATCGCTGTCAGGTGAGAAGTTCGGCGCGGCCCACATTCCAGCTTCACTGGATAGTTCAGCCGTGAGGGCGCCGTCGGCCGACAGCACACACACATTGAAGACCGGGCTGTCCTCCGGGGTCTCACCGGTTGGGGCTGGACCGTGCAGTGTTGTGACAATAAGCTGCCCCTCAGGCGACCAGCTAACCGTAGGTACCCAAACCCACGGGCCATAGGTTCGGTAGACCGGAAACTCAGTCAGAGTCGAGGCGGCGCCGGCGGCGACAGTCACGACCCCAATCTGGTCGGGACGGCCGAATGCCAGCGCCGTCCCATCAGGCGACCAGGAGTAGTTGCTGCCCCACCAGCCATACGTACCACCAACGCCGGGGGCAACGATCTGACGGTCCCCAAGCAGGCGCCCGTCGCTAGGGGTAGGCCGGCCAACCCTGAGATCGTTGTTAGCCCTCCAGCCTGGACTACCGTCCGTCGGGACACCGGTTGAATACGCGATTCTGCAGCCTGTTCCGTTGGACCTCACAACACAATCGGGTTCCCATTCAGCCCACAGAAGGCCATCCGCGTCGATGCGGGTGGGTTCGGGGTTCGGCAGGGCCGTCTCAACGATCCAGAGTGTATTAAGGGGCCGGCTCGCTCCCGTCTCGGTTGGAATGCGCGTGAAGAGCACAGTTGTCCCATCGGGGGCCAGTGAGAAGACGCGACCGTCAAGGTCCCCCGCCGAGGTCAGTCTCTGCTGATTCGCACTGGTACCCCTCATCGTCCACACGTTCCGATCTGCAAGAAACGCCACTGTGCCTGTGATCGGGATAGGCTTGATCTCCGCCTGTGCACCGATCAAGATCACTTCTGTACGCGGCTCCTGGACGGTGACCCGTCGTATCAAGCTACGTTCAGTCTCGATACCATCCTCAAGCGCGATGCGGTAGGTGAGTTCCTGAGAGCCGGTGATGCCTGGATCGAGTAGCCGGGTCTCGCCGACAGGGATGGATGTATCGCGCACAGTCCTGCGCTCAAATGGCAGCTCCTCCAGCACGGTCTCGGAGCGAATCTCAACCCGGGTGACGCGAATGCTCATCCTGTCCTGGACGAATGTTGGCTCGACGGGCGCGACGCGATCGTATTCACCCAGTGTAATCCCGGCCTCCTTCAGCACATCGCGGACGGTCAGTGCATCGGTTGTGAGGGTCCGGGTCTCTCCGTCGACCTGGAGTGTGACGGTCGCCGCCTCATACGCCAAAGGGGCGCACGCGGATAGCGACAGCACGAGTAGGATCAACCAGTTCCGCATACAGACGGATTATACCACTGCAACCAGGCTGACACAACGATTCTAATACAGATATAGCGCAACGAAAACACAAATCCAATACGCTGTGACGATAATGGAAGCGCTGATTCAAGTAGGTTCCTGTTGGTACCCGTATGTGAGGTGAACGATGCTGTTACCACTTTTTCAAAGTAGAGATCGGTCTGAGGAGACCGATTGGGACGGAGACTGGTCACGCGTACTGCCAGTTCTGCCGCTGCGCAACCTGGTCGCACTTCCCTATACGACGCCCCCGTTGGCCGTTGGGCTGAAGCGTTCCGTGCAATTGCTCGAAGACGCGCTGCAGGGTGATCGGACGGTGGTGCTCCTGGCGATGACCGACCCTTCTGTTGAGGAGCCTGGTTCCGATGGGGTGTATCAGGTGGGTACCTTAGCTCAGATCGAACGAGCCCTGCGCGTTCAAGGTGATTCGTATCAGATTGTAGTGCGTGGGCTTGCTCGTGTTCGGGTTGCCGAGTGGGTATCCGATGAGCCGTATTTGAGGGTTCGAGTTGAGCCATACCCCGAGACTGTGACCGATGAGACGGAGGTCGAGGCGCTGCGGCGTGAGTTGATTGAGGCGGCTCGACGTACTATGGTGTTCTTCCCTCAAGTGCCGGAAGGCGTCGTCGACATGCTGGAACGAATTGAAGACCCCGACGTGTTGCTCTATATGTTGGCGTCCAATATCCGTCTTGAGATAGGGCAAGCACAGGAGATCCTGGAAGGGGCGGACCTGTCGATACAGATGCGCACGCTGCTCAAGATCATGCAGCGGGAGCTCGAGGTTCTGCAGTTGGGAAAGAGCATCCGGGAGGAAGCGCAATCTGAGATTGAGAAGGTGCAGCGCGAGTACTTCCTGCGTCAGCAGCTCAAAGCGATTAAGGAGGAGCTGGGCGAGGACGAGGAAAGCTCAGTTGCAGATGAATACCGGCGCAAGTTCGATGAGGCCAGTCTACCCGACGAGGCACGGAAGGAGGCTGAACGCGAGCTCGATCGTCTGGTGCAGATGAATCCGCAGTCTGCCGAGGCTGGGGTGATTAAGACCTACCTCGACTGGATGGTCGATCTGCCGTGGAACACGTTTTCCGAGGACAATCTTGACCTAGACCATGCTGAGGAAGTTCTGGAACAGGATCACTACGGACTTGAGAAGGTCAAAGAACGGATACTCGAGTTCCTGGCCGTGCGAAAGCTGCGCCTGGAACGTGGTGTCGAAGATGAGGGCGATGACCGGGCTGCAGCGATCCTTTGCTTCGTTGGGCCGCCAGGCGTTGGCAAGACGAGTCTGGGACGTTCGATCGCGAGGGCCCTGGGTCGCGAGTTCACGCGCATGAGCCTGGGTGGGGTGCGCGACGAAGCGGAAATCCGCGGTCATCGTCGCACCTACATCGGTGCCATGCCCGGTCGCATTCTTCAGGCGCTCAAACGTGTGGGCACTAAGAATCCGGTGTTCATCCTGGATGAGGTCGACAAGATCGGTGCGGACTGGCGAGGTGATCCGGCGAGTGCGCTGCTCGAGGTGCTGGACCCACAGCAGAACTACGCGTTTCGAGACCATTATCTAGACGTGGACTTTGATCTGAGCCAGGTGTTCTTCATCTGTACCGCGAATACGATTAGTACGATCCCGCCAGCGCTTCTCGATCGGATGGAGGTCGTCGAGATCGACGGGTACACGGATTGTGAGAAAGTACAGATCGCGCAGGGATACCTGGTCCCGAGGCAGATTCGCACGAACGGTCTGCATCCTGAGGAGGTCAGTTTCGACGACATTGGGCTCCAGACCATCATCCGTGACTTCACGCGCGAGGCAGGTGTGCGTAACCTGGAGCGGGAGATCGGTCGTGCATTGCGCAAGATCGCCATGCAAACTGCTTCGTCCTCGATAGAGACGCCGTTGGTTGTTGGTGTAGATAAGGTCCGTGAGTACCTGGGTAAGCCGCGGTTCCGAGATGAAGCCCGGTTGCGCACCGAATTGCCGGGCGTCGCGACTGGGCTGGCGTGGACACCGACCGGGGGAGAGGTCCTGTTCATAGAGGCTCGGGTAATGAGTGACAAGGGTGGTCTCATTCTGACAGGCCAGCTCGGGGATGTAATGAAGGAGTCGGCTCGAATTGCGCTGAGTTACGTGAAGGGAGAACTCACGCGGCTGGGGCTCTCGGAAGAGGCACTCGAAAACGAAACAGTGCATTTGCACGTCCCGGCCGGCGCGATTCCGAAGGATGGCCCCTCTGCGGGGGTCACTCTGGTGACCGCGTTGGTGTCTGTCCTAACCCAGCAACCGGTGCGGGGCGATCTGGGTATGACCGGGGAGATCACGCTGCAGGGTCAGGTCCTGCCGATCGGTGGTGTCAAACAGAAGGTCCTTGCAGCCCATCGACACGGGCTCGGGACGGTCATCTTGCCCCGTGCCAACGAGGTTGACCTGGATGATGTGCCCGCGGAGATCAGGGACACGTTGAGGTTCGTGCTGGTTGACCACGTCGACGAGGTTCTTGAGGTGGCGCTCACGCCTCCCAGCGAGCACACGATGGAACTGCCAAGGGAGAGCTGCAACGGGCGGGTGCGACAGGTTGCGGATGTTGCTTGATGATTTGCCCACCCGATACAAGGGCTCCGTGGGATAACCACCCCACGGAGCCCTTTCAGTTGACAACAGTCAGCCGTCTATACGGGTGCTGGGTAGCGTCTGAGTCGGCGATACCATACGTACCCTCCGACTCCCAGGACGAGAGCTCCCACTCCTACGATGCCGACAAGTGCGATGGCAACATCCACCCAGAATGGGATTGGAAACAGCCGGATCAGAGTATCGGAGTACGCGAAGAGCCAGGAATCCCCGTGGAAGCATACCCGATGGAAGGCTGTGAAGAATCCGTTCCAGTCGACGGACATGTAAATGCCAATACCTACCAGCAGTGCAGCGATCAGTAGGCTGCCGTTGAGGGATGCGACAGCCAGAAGTTGGCGAGTTGCACGGCGGACGAACAAGATCGCCCCTCCTAAGAGCACGAAGGCCCCGGCGATGTCTCCGACAATCAGTAACTGGCGAAGAACGTGCTGAACATCCGCCATGTGGCTCAACTCTCGTTCGTTGAATGCCGGCGTGCCATCAGGCAGATTCAGGGCAGCCAGGAGGTCGATATCTGCGTCAGTCCGGAGATACTCGACACACACTGACGCTAGCTGAGTGCGCTCAGTCAGTGATAGTCCGTATGGGTCAGGAGGAAAGCCCGGTCGATTGTACTCCCAATGCACAATCCAGGGACTCGTTACGACGCGCAGGGCGATGGCGACCAATAGAGGTGGAATCGCGACCACGAGCAACCACCGAACGACGTTGGGCCAAGATCTGTGCAGCATTATTCCCCTTTGAGGACAAAGTCGAGCAACAACGCGTTGGTCATGAACTCGATGGCTGCCCGATCGTCGGTGAACACAACATCACTCGCTCGCGTTGCACGCAGATTGGTTGCGGCTCTCAGGGCAGTCGTGTGCAAGAATTCGTTGCCCTCCAGAGACGGCAGATTGTCCAGAAGGTTGGCGACTGAGGTGGGTTGCATCGTACCAACGACAATGGCATTGAAGCTACCAGGGACATCAATCACGTGGACCGAGGCGAAGGCCTGCAGCAGCGTCGCCTTCATTGCCTCCACCAGGCGGTAGTCTGAAACAGTGTGGCCTACGTTAACGACGATGACGCCGTCTGGAGTAAGGCGGTTTGCTACCTGCTGGAAGAACTCGACGGTGGCCAGATGGGGTGGAATATACGGCAGGCGATAGGCATCCACGCCGATGATGGAGTACTGCCGATCGGAGTGGGCGAGGAAATATCGCCCGTCCGACACAATCACGTTGAGGTTGGGTTCGGTCATCCCGAAGTACTCCTGGCCCACAGCAACGATCTTGGGATCGATCTCGACGCCATCGATCGGCAGCGGACCGTACGCAGCGGTGTACTGCTGGGCGATAGTGCCTGCGGCCAGCCCGATCAACGCTACACTCTGCACTTGCTCGGGCGGATGGGGCGGGGCATTGAAGAACGGCGCAATCAGGAAGTAGTCCCAGGGGCCCGGGGTGCTCAGTTGGTCAGGACAGTAGATTGAGTGGATGCCTTGCCCCTCATTCAGGAGCAAGTACCGGCAGTTCCCAGTCTCGACCACCTGGATGTAGTTGTAGCTGGACTCTGTCTCGAAGATGGAGTCGTCTGCTGCCTTAACCGGCTGTCCGCGTAACACGAGGGCGAGCAGAATGATGATCGCAGGCAAGCTCATGTACAGAACGCGCCGGCGGGCGCGGCTCTGGAACAGGCCGATGGTGGCCACGGCTGAGAGCAGGAGGGAGAAGAACACAAACGTATTTCGCGTCCCGATCGTGGGTACGAGAAGCAAGTCTGGCAGGAATGTGCCAAGGAAACTGCCGGCCGTCGAGATGGCGTAGACCAGACCGGCGGTCTTGCCTGCATCCGCAACATCCCGCATAGCCAATCGAATGATGAAGGGCGAGATACAGCCCAACAACGTAATCGGCACGCTAAACAGGATCAGAACAGAGACAAAAGAACCAGCCAACATCGCCACATTGAAGTGGAGGAAGCCGGGCGACGCCAACGCCAGAACCGGCTGCGCGATGAATGGCACGACACCGATCAGGAATGCCGCCCATGCGATGATCTGGTATAGGGTCGCCGGGTACGGCGAGCGGTCAGCCCAACGGCCACCTATGAAGTACCCTACGGTGAGATACAGGAGGATCAGGCCAATCACGGTGGCCCATACGGGGCTTGCCGTGCCAAAATGGGTGCTCAACAGTCTGGAGGCGGCCATCTCGGCGCCGAGGGAGACGAGGCCTCCCGTGAAGGCCGTCAGGTAGAGGTAGGCATTTTGTCTGTGCATAGGGGCTGATTATACTGTCTTTGGGTGTGCAAGCAACAGGCTTTTCGGGACAGCCTGCGTTCTTCTGACTAGCCGGTGTGGAATAGGCCCAGCCAGAGTGCGGTTGAAGCGTGTGATTTCTTGACAAACACCTGGTCTATGGTACACTGCGCTGCATCATGGGGCCACAGACGGTCTGTTGGGGTGTTGGTAACAATGATACCAATCCTGGCGCCCTGGCGGGGCGGTTGGAGTTCTGACGCGTCTGGTGCCTGTGCCTGATGTGAGAGCCGCCCCAATCTGGGGCGGCTTGTTTGTTATCCAGCGCGTGCAATACCACACAACTTCACGTTAAGGAGAGAGCCATGTTGAAGTCGCACAACTGCGGCGCGCTGCGCCGTGAACACGTGGGTGCTGAAGTGAGGCTGGCGGGGTGGGTGAACCGCTGGCGCGACCATGGCGGGGTCGTGTTTCTCGATCTGCGCGATCGCTCCGGCATCGTGCAAGTTGTGGCGAATCCGGGTGAAGACGCCGCGCTGGATGCGGCCCAACGAGTGCGCAACGAGTATGTCATCCAGGTCAAGGGAACTGTGCGCTTGCGGCCGGAAGGGTTGGTCAATCCCTCGATTGATACGGGGGAGATAGAAGTCGTAGCCCATGAGTTGACGGTACTGAATCCAGCCAAGACCCCTCCGTTCTACATCTACGACGATACGCCGGTCGATGAATCGGTGCGGCTCAAGTTCCGATACCTGGACCTGCGGCGCCCGCGTATGCAGCGCAACATCATCCTGCGCCATCGGGTCGTGAAGCATATCCGCGACTTCCTGGATGCACAGGGTTTTGTCGAGATTGAAACACCGATCCTCTTCAAGACGACGCCGGAGGGCGCACGCGACTACCTTGTGCCAAGCCGCCTGCATCCAGGGGAGTTCTACGCGTTGCCCCAGTCTCCTCAGCAACTCAAGCAGCTTCTGATGGTGGCTGGCTACGAGAGGTACTTCCAGATTGCACGTTGCTTCCGTGACGAAGATCAACGGGGCGACCGTCAGCCCGAGTTCACGCAGCTCGATATGGAGATGAGTTTCGTGGAGCGGGATGACGTGATCGGGTTGGTGGAGCAGTTGATGACCAGCATTGTCATGACCTGTACGGATCGCCCACTGTTGGCCCAACCGTTCCCGCGGTTGAGTTACCACGATGCAATGGCTCGCTACGGCACGGATCGACCGGATATCCGCTTCGGCATGGAGCTGGTCGAGGTATCCGATCTTGTTGCAGACACCAGGTTCGCGGTGTTCCGTGATGTGATCGCTGTTGGCGGGGTCGTCAAAGGTATCCGTATCCCTGGATGTGCCGGGTATAGTCGTCGAGAGGTCGATGAGCTCACTAATCTGGTGCGGGCATCGGGCGCTAAGGGCCTTGCCTGGTTGGCTTTAGCTCAGGATGGCGCCATCAGATCATCCTTCGTCAAGCATCTCGAGGAGTCTACGGTGGCTGCGATTGTCGACCGCCTGGAAGGAAAACCAGGAGACCTATTGGTCTTTGTGGCGGACCATTCCAGGGTAGCCTGCAGTGCGTTGGGCGATCTGCGCCTTGTGATGGCCGATCGACTGAGCCTGCGCGACCCAAACGTCCTGGCCTTCTGCTGGATCATTGACTTCCCGCTGTTCGAGTGGGATGAGGAAGAACGGCGGTGGGATCCCAGTCACCATCTGTTCACGGCTCCTATGCCCGAAGACGTGTCACTCCTCGATACCGACCCAGGATCGGCTCGGGGACAGCAATATGACCTGGTCTGCAACGGCTACGAGGTTGCGGGAGGCAGTATCCGAATCCACCGTCGTGAGACTCAGGAGAGGGTGTTCGGATTGATTGGACTTGACCCTGCTGTGGCCCAAGAGAGGTTCGGGCACATGCTGGAGGCGTTCGAGTACGGGACTCCTCCTCACGGTGGTATTGCCCCAGGTATCGATCGACTGGTGATGCTGCTCGCCGGCGAACCGAATATCCGCGAGGTGATTGCCTTTCCAAAGACGCAACAGGCGGCCGATATCATGGCGGGTGCGCCCTCGACAGCGGATCCGAGGCAGCTAGCCGAGCTTCATATTCGCATCGTGAAGTAGGGACGTGGAGATCATCCCTCGTGACCCAGCAATTCTAAATATGGCTCAAAGGCGGATGGATTAGTGCTTGGTGGGGGGTGAAAGACACGGCGAGGGACACAACTCTGTAGCTTAGAAAGCGATGGAAGGCAGACGGTGCCGCGCTTTCCTC
>JAAZAN010000090.1 GCA_012514315.1 Chloroflexota bacterium | reverse complement strand
CTGGCCTCCAGGTGGTGGGGATCGTACAGATGGGTCAATCCCTCACGCACGTGCTCTTCGAACTCTTCCTTGGTCAGCATGGCCACTCGGCTGTCCACCCCTTGTCCACATCTTGGCCGGGAATCGACCACAGCGTGCTCCAGATAGGGTATTATACAGTTGGCGATGAACTGAGGCAACACGGAACACCTTAGGGCAGAAAGGACAACTGGACGGTATAGTGGAGACAGATGGAGTAACTCAACTTGACGATTTCCTGCTCATAGGGATACGCTCGTGGATCTCAGCTCTCGCCTCCGGCGCGATCGAGGTCTGAGATGGCGCAGCGCACGATGACGATGACACAACGCGAGCGAGTGCTGGCGGCACTGCGTCTGGAACCGGTCGATCGCGTGCCCTACGTCGAACTGCTCTTCGATGCACGTGTGGCGCTGCAGATCGCCGGTCGGCCCGAGAGGCTCACCACCGACCCCGCCATTGTCGCTGCCTTGAATCGTGGACTCGACTCTGTCCGTGGGCCCGATCTGCTTGATCGTGACATCTCCCGGCTCGTCGGCCGTGACAACATAGCCTATTGGGGGGCCATCGGCCCGTTTCCAGGCGGCGTGTCATACCTGCTCAATCCAGCACAGGCCCACCTCGGTGCGAGTGCGGATGGAATCGTGAAGACGCGGGAAGACGTCGACCGCCTGGTCTTCCGCGAGATTGATGACGCCTTCTGGGAGCCGGCGCGCCAGTTCGTGGCCCACAAGGATGACTTTGCGGCGTGTGCCTTGCTCTGGCTGGGCATCGACCCGCTCTGGCATAGCATGGGCTTCGAGCACTTCTGCCTATCGCTGGCGACCGACCCGGGCCTGGTCGAGTACTTCCTGGAGCGCATCACCGATTGGCTGGCACAGGTGGCCACTGGACTGTGCCAGCTCGACTTCGACTTCATCTGGGCGGCGGACGACATCGCCTATCGGACTGCGCCTTTCTTCTCCCCCAAGGCCTATCGTCGGCGCCTGCTACCCTACACGCGCCGCGTGGCGGAGGCGATCACCAAGCCCTGGATCTATCACTCCGACGGCAACCTGCTGCCGCTGTTGGACGACCTGCTGAGCCAAGGGATGAACGCGATCCACCCATTGGAGCCGGGTTCAATGGACCTCGACGACCTGAAGCACCGCTACGGCCGCCGCTGCGCGCTTGTGGGTAACATCGACATCGACCTGTTGGTGCGAGGCACGCCAGATGAGGTCCGCCAGCAGGTGCGCGAGCGGATCGCGCAGTTGGGTCCAAACTACGGTTACCTGCTCTCCTCCTCGAACACGATCACCGAGCACTGTCGCCCGGAGAACGTGGTCGCCATGGTTGAGGCGTTGCGGGATCACGGGCAATACCCGCTCGACGTCCCTTGACTGGAGACACCTGTGAAGGCCGACGAAAGTGAAGCCTCAACCGGGGTCGAGCCGCTCAATCGTCTCTACTGGCAGGCGACAGGGTTTGTGGAGATAGATTCGCCGGTAGGCCACGTGTTCGTCGAACTGCTCCTCGGTCAGCATGGCCACTGGGCTGTCCGGCCCTTGTCCACATCTTGGCCAGGAACCGGCCACCGCGTGCTCCAGATGTGTTATTATGCAGTTGGCGATGAACTGAGGCAACGCGTCCGGTATGCAGTCTGGAACCTGATGACTTCGGTCTCGTGCGCGTTCGAGGCCGAGCAGTTGTCGGCGCAGTGCGGCGCTAGGGCGGTCCCGATCTATGTGGCGAGGCCCGGCGTAGGGCAGGGCCAATGAGGAAAGAGGAGGTACGCTATAGGGAGCTCGACAGTCAACCGTAGACCTCTCACCTTGTGGCAAGACATGGTATGCTCAGAGATAGAGGAGGCAAGATCAGATGGATAAGCGAATCAGTCGTCGAGAAATGCTTACGTTGTGCGGCGCGTTAGCCGCCGGTACCGTGCTCGCGGCCTGTGCACCACAACCGACAGCGGAATCCGAGCAGGTTGTGACAGAGGAGCAACCGGTTGATGCCGCGTCTCCTGAAGAGGAGCAACCGGTTGATGCCGCGCCTCCTGAAGAGGAGGTCCAGATCACCTATTGGCAGGGGTGGGCAACCGAAACTACAGTGCAGGATTGGCAGAAGAGTGAGGTCTACAAGGAGATGACAGAAGGCTTCACTGTCGAGATGCTCGTCGGGGTGAGAGAAGAGAAACAAACCACGGCGGCAGCCGCTGGACAACTGCCCGACGTTATATTGCAGTTCGATTACGTAAACTGGTTCCGCAAAGGACTGCTCATGCCACTGGACGATCTGGTGGCGAAGAGCACGGAAATTGATCTGGATGATTTCGTGGGTGCTATCCACGAGGCCAGTAGGTTTGACGGTAATCTGCTGGGCATACCTGCAATCGAGTGCTGGAATCGCTTTGGTCTCAACGTCGACACCTCGCTGCTCGAGGCAGCTGGCATGGACGCGAGCAAGTTTCCCGAGACGCTTGACGAGATCTACGAGTGGGCCGTAGAACTCACCAAGTTCGATGACGCTGGTAATCTCCTGTTGATGGGATTTGATCCCTATGGCGAGATGGCTGGACAGTTTCAATCGCTCGTCACCTGGTGGGTGGCGGTCTGCATGGGCGTCGATTTCTACGATAATGAAACGGGCGAGTACCATTTTGATGACCCGAAGATTATGGAATACGTCGAATGGGCCACCAAGTTCTATGATTTGATGGGGCCGGACAACGTGGCTGGTTTCCGCGACAGCTACCAACAGTGGGGACAGGCCATCAACGCCCAGACAGTGGTGATGACGGTTAACGGCTACTGGCAGGTCGGTCAAGTCGGTCAGGAGAATCCCGAGGTGGCTGCAGTGATTGAGCCAAGTTGGCCGCCCGTACCAGAGGAGCGGCGGGGCGTCAAGATCGCGCATCCCAGTCCACACTTCGCGTCGATACCAACTACGTCGAAGTACCCCGAGCAGGCATTCCGAACCATTGAGTACATCACGAGTGATGATGGCTGCACCCTTCTCTACAACCGCATAGGCTACCTTCCGGCACGAGCTTCGTTCCTGGAGACCGTTGATGGGACCAGGCATCATGGTCTGCAATGGTGGCTGGACACGGCAAAGACCGCCACCGAGTTTCCCGTCCCCACCAAGGATCCGCTGTCAGGTTGGAACTACCAGCAGTGGGTTGTGGCAAGGGAGAGAATCTATCGGCATGAGGTAGGAGTTGAGGAAGCTATGACTGAATGGCAGAGGCTCGCGACGGAAGAGTACAGAAAGCAGTTCGGCTAGGCTGCTCCGGCGACGCCGCCCTGCCGGAGGGTGCGGCGCCAATGATCTACGTATCCGCCAGGGGGGCTAGCGCTTCGCCCTTTGACCCAGGAGCGCTAGTCCCCCCAGTTGCAGCCTATGCAGACGTTAAGGTAACAGTGGCTCACTGTGTGGCAAAGGAGAGTGCGTGACGTGGTACAAGGTCGTCTGAAGTGGTCTTTGGGGAGCCGGGCAACTACGAAGGGCTTGCTTTTCATCGCGCCTTGGCTTATAGGATTCCTGACGTTCACGGTCTATCCTATCTGTGCTTCTGCCTATTTCAGCCTCACAAGGTACGATGTCATCCGGCCACCGAGGTTTGTTGGCCTCGAGAACTATGTCGAGCTGATGACTCGTGACCGCACCATGCGAGTTGTAGCTGGGAATTCGCTGTGGTGGATAGCGGTAGCGGTACCTCTCGGCGTGGTCAGTCCGTTCTTGCTGGCGAACTTGCTCAACAAGGAATTTGCCGGGCGTTCCGTTTTTCGAGCGATCTTCTTCTTGCCCAGCGTAATTCCTGTCGTTGCGTCGGCGTTGACGTGGCAATGGTTGCTCAACACCAACTACGGTCTCATCAACGGTTTCCTGATGAGTAACGGGTTGACGAGAATACCGTTTCTCAGTAACCCGGAGTTGGCGAAACCCTCACTAGCCGTGATTGACGCGTGGGTCAAGGGCGGTTCCATGGTGATTTTCCTGGCTGCGCTTCAAGACGTGCCCCGCTCTCTCTACGAGGCGGCGGTGGTGGATGGGGCGAGTGCGTGGGACCGCTTCTGGCACGTGACGGTACCTATGTGTACACCTGCGATGCTGTTCCTGTTGATTACTGGCATCATCGGCGGCCTACAGTACTTCGGACTGCCGTGGCT
>JAAZAN010000089.1 GCA_012514315.1 Chloroflexota bacterium | reverse complement strand
AGAAGAAAATGTGGGGATGATAGGCGCGTATCTTAACCCCAAACAATCGAAAGATCAAGCGTTCAGAGCCTTGGTGTAGGCGGCTTGTACACCGGCGATCATCTGAGATTGGGTGAACTCTGCCTCGATGCGTGCCCGTCCTGCGCGTCCCATCGCGATTCGACGTTCACAGCCAGCGTGCAGCGTGCGGATCGCAATTGCTAGCTCATCAGGGTCGCTGGGAGGCACGACAAGCCCAGTGGCACCGTGCTGTACGATCCAGGAGGTGCCTGTACCTACTTCCGTCGTGATGCAGGGCAACCCCGATGCCATCGCCTCAAGAAGCACCGTGCCGAACGCCTCGGCGCGTGCATTAGCGGGTAGCACGAAGGCATCGGCCTGCCGGTAATAGTCGGGCAAGGCATCATCAGTCACTTCATTCGCGAAGGTGACCCTGTCGTCCAGGTCGAGTGAGTGGCATAGCGTCTGCCACGTCCGGTGCATGGGGCCGTCTCCGACGATGGTCAGTCGGACATCAGGCGCTTCGTTCAGTGCATAGAGGAGGGTGTCCAGGCCTTTGTAGTAGCGGAGACGTCCCACGAACAGGAGTTCAAGGGGGCCAGGATGGGTATGGTAGGAGGGGGTGAAGCGTGCAGGGTCGATGCCCAGGGGCACCACGACACACTTGTCGCGCACGGGCTGCAGCCAGGTAGATGTCTCAATGTAGCGCGGGCTTGACGCGATGATGCAGTTGGCCTTTGCCAAGACGCGATGAAGCAGTGGGCCGTAGAGCCGAAGCCAGCTCCGCTGGCGGACCACATCGGAGTGGTAGGTGAGAACGGTGGCTCTGCCGCGCCCTAATAGCCAGTTCGCCATCTCGCCCAGAGGGTAAGGTGAGTGAACGTGGACGATGTCGGATTGCGAGCGTGCGAGGGCGAGAGGTTGGGCCACACTAAGCGGCATCGAAGCGATCGTGGCAAGGCGTCCCGCCTTGACGATGGTGACGCCCTGTCGCGTCTCAATACGGGTCTGTATGTGAGGGGCACAGACCAAGACTGTGACGTCGTGTCCCATCGCAGTCTGTGCCTCGGCGAGGACCCGAATGTAGTTCTCTATACCGCCAAGAACGGGAAAGTAGTCCTTATAGACATGCAGAATTCTCACGGTGCACCTCGTTCGTCGCTGTACGGCCTCCCCCAGTCGAGGGCCCACGCTGTGAAGGGAATCCCAATGATGGCCAGTAGCCAGTAGTTCAGTATGGGGTACAGCAGAGAGACGGACAGAACCTGGGAGGCACTGGCGACCGTCGAGAACAGGACGATCATTGCACTATCCCGCGTGCCCATACCGGCCACGGTGACCGGAAGAAGCCCCACGAAGATGGCGATGGGCATAGCCGCCGTGGTAAGTCCGAGTGGAGTGTGGGCCCCGACTCCGTCGAACAGTAGTTTCACCTGCAATATGGATCCAAACCAGTTGATAGCTGTCAGGAAGACGATGATGGCCAATGCACGAGGGTGGTGAAGTAGCGAGCGCAGTGAGTGAAGTACGTGTCGCACTTTGTCCTGAAAGCTGAATCGGACCGGGACCCTCGTTCCCAAATAGGCCAGCCCTACGGCAATGCCTGCAGCAGCGAAGATGCTGGCGGCGATCAGAACAATTGGCCATTCGCGGAGGGCGAGTCCACCCAACAAAGCGAAGGCAGCGAGTGTCAGGATATCCAATGAGCGTTCGGTCAGTACACTGCTTAACACGACGGTAGATGGAGTGCGTCGCCTCAGGCCCACAATCTTGAGCAGGTCAGCCGCCTTCGCCGGCGAGATGGCGTTGAGGGGCCAGATTCCGATGATGATCAGCAAGCAGCGACCAACAGTCACAGGATGCCCCATCACCCTCAGGGTGACGTGCCACCGAACGGCCGAAATCGCGGGCGAGGAGACAGCCAGCAATACAGCGGCCACCCATGTTTGGGTTGGGATGTCGCGCAGAGCGTACAGTGTCTGCCTGGCATCAATGCGCGTGAGCAGCAAGTAGAGCACGACAAGCGTCAGCACCACCGCTACAAGGCCCTGGGCCGCGATGTTGCGCCGTCCCCAGCCAATCAGTTTGAGTATTGAGGGGCGATGTTCTGCCCCAACATCCGGCAATTCATTGCTCATAATCGACCAGGCGTATGGAAACCTCATAGTTGCCGAGCCCCTTGCGCTTGGTGGGTTTGGAAACGTTCTTCCAGATCCTGCGCAGGAAGTCAAACGATGGACCAAGCAGGGCAAGCGGGATATGCTCTGCCAGGCTTCTGACCAGAGGTTGCCTGCATAAGACGAAAATACTGGATATCACTACCTCAACCAGTCGACGCGCCAATGGGATGCTCTTGGGCCGATATCCATAGTGCGGAACAGGTCGGCCACAAGCGGAACGCCAACCCAGTCTGATGAACGAACCACGCTTCTTGAAGTCGAGCATGTGCCCGTGCATCGCGAGGGCATCATCCAGTGAGATGCCCTCAAGGTGCACGAGGCCCTGTTCGTTCAAGCAGTGCAGGAGTTGCGCGCCCTTCGCCGTGCGCGCGATAACAATCGAGAACCCCTGGCCCTGTGACTCATACCTGGGATGCCACGCATCTCCCACGGAAATGTCAGTCAATTCGTTAGTGAAGTCCACTGAGAGGAGGGTGCTGCGCGTAATGTGGAAAGGTATCAAGTAGTTATAGTAGAATTTCTCTGCCCTCAACACTCGGCCCGAGCGTGTTCTGATGTGCAGGTATCCGGGCCAGGCCCCCTCCCGATAGCGGAGTTCGGTGACCTCCCCAATGTCTCGAATGCCATTTGAGCGGAGGTAGCTCTCAATGGAGCTGATGTACATCGTGGTGCCAACATAAGGTCCCAGGATGTACTCGATCTTGTTCGCACCAGGGTGTCCGGATTGCTGCAGGCGCCTCAGAGCCGCGACCTGATCCGGCAGTCCAACGTAGGCCAGGCGTCCTTCGAAGCTCTCGATTTGGCCGAGTAGCGCGTTCACCGGCACCGGCACGTAGACACTCTGACTCGCGGCAGCGATTTCCTCCTGAGAGCGGGCGATGAATGGTTCAGCGAGCCAGGGGCGCGGATACCCCTGCCGGACGACGACTGCACCGTCGACCAGGCCGTGCGTGAGCAGGTAGATCAGGGTCTGCGTTATGACTCCACCCGATGCCCCACGCCTGCGTATCTCGGGGACGCTCGAATACCCAACATAGAGTTCGCGATAGCACCCGATCAGCCAATTTGTGGGCAGTTCTCCAAAGACATAATCATATAGCTCAGGGTAGTTGACACCCAATCCGGGACATGCGGTGGAGGCCAGGGGAGAGAGATTGATATCCACACCTGAGGTGGGCGACGGGATTGGTCCCCAAGTCGTGTCGTGCATCTCCAGGGTGCCTGCAGAGAGGCCGACACACGTGCCACAGTGAGTGCACAGACCTGGCTGTATCACGCTGCTCTCGAGCTGGCTGAACACGTCGCATGACGGGTCCTCACTCTGACCTAAGAACGAAGTCGCTTTCCCAGTCAGCGCCAGCTCATCACCAGTTCTTGTTCGTTCTGAGTCCATGTGTTCAGGTATCCGCTCAACACCTCAGAGCCGCGAGGTGCGCTTGTCGATCATGTCTGCCAGTAGACCGCTCATGGCAACCTGAAGTGCGGCCAGCAGAATCACGACAGTGGTGACGTCCATGAGTCTCTTCAGTACAAATGTGCTGATGAGCGCAACCGCTATCCCGAGCACCAAGAGGAACAGGCTGACAGGAACGAACACCCGCAACGGGGCGAAGTAGACTGTGCACCGCAAGATCAGAAAGACGAACCTCACCGTGTCGCGAATGGGACGGATTTTGGATTGTCCGGCTCTCTTACGATAGTCGATTGGAACATAGCGCACACTGTAGTTGCTCTGTAGCATCGCCAGCGTGATCGTGGTCGTGAAAGAGAACCCATCAGGTAGAATGGCGAAGAACCGCTCCACGATCGATCGTCTAAACAGGCGCAGGCCGGATTTGAGGTCTGGGATGTTCCTGCCCGTCATCATGTTCGCCAGTGCATTGATCAGTTTCTTGGCAGGCAGCCGTGCGACGGGTATTTGTACGTCGTCTCCGGTCCGACTTCCAACGACCATATCGTGGCTATCTGCGTACTCGAGGAGCTGCGGGACTGCTTCGCACGGGTAGGTCTGGTCGGCGTCGGTAATGATGACGATGTCGTGAACAGCCTGCCTGATTCCAGTCTTGAGCGCGGCTCCATAGCCGCGATTCTCCATATGACGCAGCAGTCGCACGTCGTGCATGCTGGCGACTGCTGCGGTTCGGTCTGTCGAACCATCATCGACAACGATGATCTCGTAGTCCATATGAGCGGAGTCCAGGACCGCTTTCAGTTGAGTCAGCGTGTCTCCCAGACCGTCTTCCTCATTGTAGGCGGGAATCACGATGCTACAGCCCATATCTCTATCCATAGTCACACACCCTGGGTGTCCTGAGATCGGTACGTATTCGGATTGATGTCACGTTCTCGCCATAGCCAGTGCGTGGGCTCGACGCCCGATGTGAACTCCGGTTGACGGGATTATCGGGGGACATATAAGCTGATCGTTACCTTGTGAGTATATGCGTCCCGATTGAGGAGCTGCTCTTTCACCCGTTGATACGTGGGGTCTTGCGGCACGAAACCCTGCTGTGACTCCAGTACATAGCCCGCTCGAGCCAACTGGTCCCGATAGGTTGCTGGATTCACCAACGCGCTCGTGCTGTCGCGACCGAAGGTCAACCACCAGATGCGTGCGGCCGCGGCATGCTCGATTGCGTGGTCGGCCTCAGGTGTGTACGAGAGATAGCGGGGCGTCTCTATACTGCGTTCATTGGCGTAGTAGTTAAATCCAATGTCCTCCGTGCTGAGAACGATATCTCCGGGCATGCTGTGTTGCTCGATATAGTCGACCAGTCGTTCTGCTGATACAGCATAGATTGGATTGAAGAAATGGACCCCTCGGAAGTAGTTCGAGATGCCGAGCACAGCGGCGATGGTCACAGCGACAAGAGCTGCGATCTGTCGCCAGCGTGCGTGTAGCGCAATTCAGCCACTTGCTGCCAACATGCTGAAGTAGGGCAGCGCAAACAAAGTCCGATTGGGCACACCGATGAATGGAATCGTAGGAAGCAGTATGGAGATCACGGTGATGGTTCCAAGTAGAGGGATGCTTACCAGAAGCAGAAGCAGGAGAAAGTGCTCTCGGGCTAACGGATTCTGCGTGATACCGAGAATCAGCATCAGGCCGAAGGCGGCGTAGCTGGCTATGGCCGGGATCTCCCAGGGGAAGAGCGTCTCGCCGGCTGTGAACGAAAGGAACGGGAAGACGATCTTCATCAGGTATCCAGCCGGGCTGAAGGCCAGGTCCGCCTGGGCAACTTTCCCGGCCCAACCGACCTGTGCAAACATGGAGGGAAGCCATGGCGTGAACAACAGACCGACGACGACTTGCATGATAGCCAGTCTGACCACAATGGCGCGTCGGTGTTTCCATCCACTCCATAGGGCGTAGAGTGTATGTGTTGCCAACACCGTCACCACCAGGTAGTCAGTGTAGTACATAGCGAGGGCGACGGCGCTGTAGAGTAGCCAGTTTGAGAGTCGGGGTAAGGTCCACACCCTCAGAAAGAGCCACGTAGACAGCAATCCCAGTGCGCAGGTCATGGCGTAATAGCGCCCCATGCGCAGATACATCAGCCCGCCCGCGCTCATAGCCATCAGATATGCAGCAGAACGGGCCAGCGATCGCCCGCCCAATCTGTGCCCCACGCGGTATGTGAGAGCGACGCTGAGCAGTCCAAACAGTGCTGAAGGTAGTCGCATAGCCAGATTACTGGTGCTGACCAGCGTGATCCACGCATGCATCATCAGGTGATATAATGGCGGGTGGATGTCCTGGTAGAAGCCGGGTTTACCGCTGAGGCTGGCGAATATACCCCGGATCGATTGTCGCTCGATGTACACGTTGATGATCTCATCCCACCAGAGTGAGCGCCCACCCAAGTCGAAGAGAAGCAGCATCGCTGCAAGGAAGAGGATAGCGATGGCTTGCCAGTCGAGGTCCCGACGAGGTATCACGCCCGACCGTTTCATGGAAGCGGCCTTGGCGGTGGCTCGTCGATGGGAGGATCGATGCGAACTCGTCCCATGTAAGACATCAGACGCAGACGGAGTATCATTAGGATCATACGGCATCCAAGTATGAGCGCTTTCCTGAGATCTCCGGTCACTGCCGAATGCCCAACGCGCGGCTTGTAGTTAACGGGGATCTGGATCAGACGCAACCCTGCAATCGCGGAGAGCACCATCATCTCCGGGCCGAAATGGGATCCTCCAACTCGGAAATGCGGCTGAATCCTGGTGAGATGCTCCCGTTTGATTAGACGCAGAGTGCACCCAACATCTGTCAGGTTTGTCGTATTGAACAAGAACTCAGTCAATTTGGCAACTGCCCAATTGCCCCACCGCAGGAAGGCCCCCATATTGGCTCCCTTCCAGATGAGTTCACGAGCTGTACGGGTCCCGAGAACGATGTCGAAATCGTCCGCATAGGCTAACAGCTTGAAGACGTCCTGTTGCTTGAACGTACCGTCAGGCTCAGAGATAACCAGGTAGTCCCCTTGAGCCTCCCGGAGGCCTCGTTGGATCGCAAACCCATACCCTTGACGCGGTTCAAACACCTCGCGGGCCGACGTGCGCGCCACCTCCTCGGAGGTGCCTGGAGCCGCATTGTTGTTGACGACCACTACCTCATCAACACACCCGGTGGCCAGACAGGCCCGAATCTCATTGTAGATGGAGTCGCGTTCGTTATAGGTAGGGAAGATAACGGATATGGTGTGTCCGTGCCACATAGCTCTCGGTCTCTGTCAACTCACAGAGGTCGCTTCTGGATCCGATTTGCGGACAATAACAACATTGTGCGCCGCGAGCAGCCGCCCAAGTCCAGGAACGGATTCGATGATTCGCTCTAATCCTACGAAGACTGGCAGAAAGGACGGGGGGACAAAGTCAGGCACAAATCCCAGGTAGTGAACCTCTGTAACCACTGCTTCGGGCAGCGCGGCAAAAGCCGCGATGAGTTCATCGGTCGATGGAATACGCTCTGCGCCGGTATCCTGTGGCACACGTCGCATGATGATAGGCCAGTATGGATTCCTGGTATTGTGGTCCCAGACAATGACTATCCCTCCGGCTCGACATACGCGGGTCATCTCACGCGTTGTCTGGTGGATCGCGGCTGGCTCAGCGATATGGTGCAAGGTCGCCACGGTGTAGACTATGTCGAACGCCCCTTCAGGGAAGGGCAGTTGCAGCGCGTCTGCTTGGATTGCTCTATCGTATCGGCCCTGCATCACCCTCAGCATACCGACAGACAGATCGACACCGGTGACCCTCAAGCCGATCTGGGACAATGCGTGTGTGAGAACCCCCGTCCCACAGCCTACGTCCAGAGCTGTCGTGGCGTTGGCTTTTCTTGCTGCGATGAACGACACGCGCTTGCGCAGATAGTGGCTCGTTATGTGAGCGGCCAGACTGGCGTCATATTCAGCAGCGACGTGGTCGAATGAGTCGCTATGGACGTTCATACAACCTCAAAACCGCCCGATGTCGATAGGCTGGGTAACCCAGCGCGCGCGATTTGATTTCTCGATAGATTGGGTCGACCTCGATGTACCCGCGCTCCTCTTTCAGAAGGTAACCTTGCTGTTCCAGCCAACCAATCAGGTCGGATGTCTCGTTTGAGCGTGTGCTGTCGCGGCCCAGACTGAGTAACCAGACGCGGAGGCTCTCGGTTCGTTGAATGTATGTCTTGGTCAACTCGTGATCGACGAAGTGAGGTGTTGGACCATCTGTCTGATTCAGGTAGAAGTCGAGCCCGCTATCCGACTCGCTGAAGATGATATCTCCTGTCTGCTGATTGTTCCGAATGTAGGCGAGGATACTTCGAGTGGGCACAGCGTACGTCGGATTGATGAAATT
>JAAZAN010000088.1 GCA_012514315.1 Chloroflexota bacterium | reverse complement strand
TTGCCAGGACATTGGAGCTGAATGGCTGGGTGCTGAACGACTCGTCAGGTGTTGAGATCGAAGTCGTTGGGCCTCCCCATGCACTTGATCTGTTCACCCAGCGACTGCAATCGGAAGCCCCTCCCCTCGCCCGGATAGACCATATCGCTTTCACCGATCTATCTGGAACCGGACACCCCGTTCGCTCGGACCCCGGCGCCTTCGTCATCCGCCACTCCGAAGCCACTCGGAATGGTTTCCTGCCCGTCTCTCCCGACGTCGCAGTGTGTGATGACTGCCTGCGCGAACTATTCGATCCGCGTGACCGGCGCTACCGATACCCTTTCATCAACTGCACGAACTGTGGCCCGCGCTTCACGATCATCCGTGACATCCCGTACGACCGCCCGCAGACAACCATGGCCTCATTCCGTATGTGCCCTGACTGTCAGGACGAATATGAAAATCCTGGCAACAGGCGATTTCACGCTCAACCCAACGCATGTGCAGTGTGTGGGCCACAGATCTGGTTTCTACGGGCGGATCAAGCGATGGGCACACCCGGCCAGCCTGTCGGTGAGGACGCGCTGCGGGCAGCGCGTGCATCGCTGGCAGCGGGCCAGATTGTGGCAATCAAGGGACTGGGAGGGTTCCACCTGGCGTGTGACGCCACTAACGATGAGGCTGTGACTCTCTTGCGAGAACGAAAAGGACGCATCGACAAGCCATTCGCGCTGATGTCATTCGATCTGGACACAGTAGAGGGTTACTGTGAGGTGAGTGCAGGAGAGCGCGCCCTGCTGGAATCCAGAGAACGCCCGATCGTCCTGTTGCGACGACACCGGAACTGCCAAATCGTGTCGTCCCATGTCGCTCCCGGTACTGCCCACCTGGGAGTGATGCTGCCCTACACTCCTCTGCACTATCTGCTGCTCGAACCCACCGGTTCCGATCCTCCATTCCCGCTGGCGCTGGTTATGACCAGTGGCAATCGTTCGGAGGAGCCCATAGCGACTGACAACGATGAAGCAAAACGCCGTCTGGGGCGTCTTGCGGATGCGTTCCTGTTTCACGACAGACGCATTCACGCCCGGTGCGACGACAGCGTCACGCGGTTCTTTGCTGGGGCGGAACTACCCACACGCCGCTCCCGTGGCTATGCGCCCTACCCGGTTCATCTACCGTGGCCAGTAGATCACGTGCTGGCAACCGGGGCGGAACTGAAGAACACGTTCTGCATCACGCGCGATCGGTACGCGTTTCTCAGCCAACACATCGGGGATATGGAGAACTATGAGACATTTCGCTTCTCTGAGCAGATGATTCAGCAGTTCCTGACGATGTTTCGCATCGAACCACAGATCATCGCTCACGATATGCATCCGGCCTACCTGACAACACAATGGGCAAGGGGTCAGCTCCCGTCGTCCAATCGTCCGCAGTCCGAGCACACCGTGGCTGTCCAGCATCATCACGCGCATATTGCTGCCTGTATGGCCGAGCACGGTCTCACAGGTGCGCATCCAATCATCGGAGTAGCGCTCGACGGTACGGGGTATGGGACCGACGGTGCAATCTGGGGCGGCGAGTTCCTGATCGCAGACTATGCGTCCTATCAACGCATCAAGCATCTGAGATATGTGCCACTTCCTGGAGGTGATGCAGCGATCCGCCATCCGCGCCGCATCGCGTTGGCCTATCTGTGGGCGGCGGGTATCCCTTGGACAGAGGACCTGCCTGCTGTACGTGCAACCCGCAGCGCCGAGCGGGACCTGCTGGCACAACAGCTTGATCACAACGTCAACACAGTCCTGACATCAAGTATGGGCCGCCTCTTCGACGCCGTCTCATCCCTGATCGGCGTGCGGCACGAGATCAATTATGAAGGCCAGGCAGCCATCGAACTGGAGGCTATCGCTCAGGACGACAATGCGCCTCCGTACAAGTTTGAGGTCGGCCCAGAGATCGATGCAACTCCCGTCATCCAGGCGATCGTCGCCGACATCCGGCGTGGCACTTCGGCACACGCCATCTCGGCCAGATTCCATAGCGCCGTGGCGCATATGGTCACGGACGCGTGCCGGCAACTGCGCATGCTGGCCGGCGCCTCTGAGGTAGCGCTCTCCGGCGGTGTGTTCCAGAATGTGGTCCTGTTGAGATTGACGACCGACCTGCTCCAACAAGACGGGTATACCGTATATACGCACCACATCGTCCCGCCCAACGATGCCGGCGTGTCGCTCGGCCAGGCGATGGTCGCGAATGCGCGTATCAACAAGCATCGATCAGTGACGGCCTGTTCGGAACAGCGATCGCCATGAGCGTACAACGATTGCTGCAGCGATTCCGTGATCCGCAGCGGGCTAGGGCGCTACTGGAGCAGATCCACACCCTTGCCGTCCATCCCGTTCGCCTGATGGAGTTCTGCGGAGGGCACACACACGCAATTCTCCGATACGGCATCCCCGATTTGCTTCCCGCCACAATCGAGCTGTCTTCGGGGCCCGGATGTCCTGTCTGCGTCACATCGGCTCACGAGATCGATCAAGCTATCGCGCTGGCTCGTGTGCCGGGGATTATTCTCACAACCTTCGGCGATATGATCCGAGTACCGGGCAGCCACGGTTCACTGGCAGAGGCGAAAGCACAGGGCGCCGATGTGCGCGTCGTCTATTCCCCGCTGGATGCCCTGTCGATCGCTGAGCAGAACGCACCGCGTCCGGTTGCATTCCTGGGTGTGGGCTTCGAGACCACCGCGCCGACGGTCGCTGCAGCCGTAATTGCCGCCGAGCGTCAAGGTCTGGACAACTTCACCGTCTGCAGTACCCACAAGCTCACCCCGCCGGCGACGCGCGCGATACTCGAAACTGGCGAGATCGCCATCGACGGCATCATCGGACCCGGCCACGTCACCACGGTGACTGGATCTGATGCCTGGCGCTTCCTGCCGGATGATTACGGCGTACCGTGCAGCATCACTGGCTTCGAGCCGGTCGACATCCTGAGGTCTGTGCTGGAACTGGTGAAGATGATCGCGTCCTCACAGCCCGATGTGGTCAACGCTTACACACGCAGTGTCCAGCCGCGTGGGAACCAGCCCGCCCAACAGGCCATGGAACGCGTTTTCGAGGTCACTGATGTCGACTGGCGAGGCCTCGGCCGACTCACACAAAGCGGGCTCCATTTGCGGCCTGCTTACTCGCGCTTCGACGCCTTGGCTCGTTTCCCGGTGGACGTCGCTGCACCATGTGATCCACCCGGTTGCCGCTGCGGCGATGTGCTGCGTGGCAATATCCGCCCGCCCACCTGTCACCTGTTCGCCAGGGGCTGCACGCCGCAGCATCCAATCGGACCATGTATGGTAAGCGCCGAGGGAGCTTGCGCAGCCTACTATCAGTACGCCCTGGAGGATCGATGATGGCCATAGAACCTGATGCCACGAGCACAACTATTCGGCTGGCACACGGCGCGGGCGGGAGATTGATGTCCGACCTCATTCGAGATGTCTTCGTCCCCCCTCTCGACAACGCCTATCTGGGTCAGATGAGTGATTCCACGGTAATCGGGCTGCCCGCCCTCGGTCGGTTGGCCATCTCCACCGACTCCTTCGTCGTCCACCCTCTCTTCTTTCCGGGTGGTGATATCGGTTCTCTTGCCATCCACGGTACGGTGAACGACGTATCTATGAGCGGCGCGACACCCCTGTGGCTCACCGCGGCATTCATCTTGGAGGAAGGCCTTTCGCTGGATGTACTGGAGTCTATCGTCCGGTCCATGGCACAGGCAGCTCAGACGGCTGGCGTACAGATCGTGTCCGGTGACACTAAGGTTGTGGAAAGCGGCCACGGAGATGGCGTGTACATCAACACGACGGGCGTGGGGCGAGTCGCCAAAGGGGTCTCGGTCGCGCCCAACCAGGGGCGACCCGGCGATGTGGTGCTGGTTAGCGGTACGCTTGGCGACCATGGCATCGCTATCTTGACCCAGCGCGAAGGCCTACAATTTGAGACGGCCATCCTGTCCGACAGCGCCCCGCTGAACGGGCTGGTGGCGACGCTGCTGACGGCGGCGCCGCACACTCACTGTCTCCGAGACCTGACGCGGGGCGGACTGGCAGCCGCACTCAATGAACTGGCGCTGACGTCCCAGGCGGGCATCGAAATCGAGGAGGAGGCGATCCCGATCCAACCTGCAGTAGCTGCCGCTTGCGAGATGATGGGATTCGATCCGCTCACGATCGCGAATGAGGGGAAGCTCATCGCGTTCGTGCCGCAGAGAGAGGCAGAGGCGGCCCTGCAGGCACTGAGGGCACATCCCTTGGGGCAGCGCGCTGCCTGCATCGGGACACTGACTGCAGATCATCCCGGTCTGGTGGTTGCTCAAACAGCTATCGGCGGGCGCAGGATCGTGCGCGTTCCGCTCGGTGAGCTACTCCCCCGTATCTGCTGATCTTGACAGCTGGACGAGGAATGCGTATAATCCGCCCCAACTCGGCCAAGGGACTGTAAATGATCAGAGCCCAATTCTGCATCTGTCTGGAGCGAGAGCGTTGATCGTCTAGGCTCCGGACACA
>JAAZAN010000087.1 GCA_012514315.1 Chloroflexota bacterium | reverse complement strand
TTTTGTTCCCGGCGTGAGTTTTGACAGGGCGAAGCTGGGTTTTCTGCTTCCAACTGCCACTCAAAGCAGCATTCGTGACCACTTCTTGCCTATTTTGACGCGTCTGGATTAAGATGCGATTGCCCTGGCTTACGGCCTCACTGCCCCTCCGTAGCCGGTGTGGCGAACTCAATGGGTAGCGGGTCGCCCAGCACAGGCGTCGGGCGGCGCACGAAGACATCCCACCACGCCAGTATCAGGGCCGGGTACTCCCGCGCCTCCCAGATGAATCGGCGCGAGGTATATTGGCGTCGGTCAGCCGTGATCGCCACCGAATCGACCCCTAGCGCATTGCACAGAAAGAGCGATCGCGGTACGTGGAATCGTTGCGTGACAATCACGCCCTGGCTCACACCGAAAATGGCATTGGCGCGATAGCAGCTATCGTAAGTCCGGCGCCCCGCATAATCCAGGACGATGTCCTCCCGTGGGACGCCGAGGCCGACCGCGTAATCAGCCATTGCCTGGGGCTCATTGTAGTCTACGAAACGGTTGTCACCTGTGCACAGCAACTTCTGCACCTTGCCGGCGTGGTAGAGATCGGCCGCGGTCGCCACACGATCAGCCAGAACCGGCGTAACCGAACCATCGGCCCACAGGCCAGCGCCGAGAACAATAGCCACCGGCCGGCTGGGTACATCATCGACACGGCTGTAAATCTGACCCGCGTACCGCCAGTCAAACCACAAGCGCACCGTAATCGGGAACAGTAACGCCGCCAGGACACAGATGCTAACCAGAAGCAACACGCGTTTGAGCCACACCATCAGGGCAGAATCTCCCGAATCTCTGCCAGGGTCTTCAAGTCAGGCGCTCGCACAAGTGTGACGTAGCGCCCCGCGCGAGAGACCGATATCGCGCCCTCGCTCACACGCCACCACACGCCACCCAGCCCGTGCACCGGGCGCACAGGTACAACAGGCAGGAAACGCTGCGGGACCTGTGAAACCAATGCCTGCTCCATTTCAGTCGCATCGACACGCGAATCCCAGCCCGTGCGCCAGACCGTTACCCGCTGACCATCGGGATGTTCGAAGACCTTCAGCTTATCACCATCCCATCCATCGGCCGCTTGCCAGGCAGTCACCTGGGGCAGGTCCTGCGCCAGGTAGAGTCCAACCACTAGCTCACCCATAGTATCCTCGAGCACCGTGGTCCAGCCTTCTCCCAATAGGTCCGACAGATCCGGCACATTCACACTGCCGGGGTTATCCCGTTCAAGCAAGTAACGTTCCGGATGGAGCACCTGTTCCGTGGTGCGGGGCGGATCGGTATAGGCACGATTGATAACCTCCCAGCCGCCGGCTTCGTAGAGGGCCAGGGCGAAATGAGGCCCTTCCCAGTACGGAAAGCGCTGCAGATGGCTCATCGTAGCACTGCTGTCCAGTCCAGTACCGTACCCAACCCACTCATTCTCCGAGATCAACGTCGCCAGATAGTCCCAGTTGACCCGAGCAGGGTCGTCGTAGAGGTAGATCGAGGTCAACAATGTCGCGTCCCCCTCAACCAGCGCCCTCGTCGCCAGTCTCGCGTCGGTCGTCGTAGCGCGCGCGTCCAGCGAGCCAAAATCAAACGTCTGGTCCAGGAGAGCGTGGGCGTATGCTCGCGCCAAGAGAGCCTGGTTATCCACATCGCTGCCCTGTCGTTCGGTCGCGATATATAGCTGACGCTGCTCAGGTACGTACATCCCCACCACACTGTGGATTCGAACCCTGACCGGGACCTCGGGAAACAGGCCCAGCAGCATGTAGGGCCTGAGCTGTGACTGGGGATCTCGCTCAGTCTGGATCCGGCGCACTGCTTGCGCCATATCCTGCGATCCGAGGAAGCTGAGAGGTACCTGGGATCGCGGGACCAGACCGCGAACGCTCTCGACCTGATGCGCGATCTGGTAGAACAGCCGCGCCGCCTGTACCTGCGACAATACATCTTCCTCCGGCTCAGCAGCAGCCGTCGTCGTCGGCCAGGCCGTCGGTGTCTCCCAGACCACAGTCACCGTTGGTGGAGGGGATACTCCCTGCAATCCCTGAAGTGACGTCACAATGAATCCCGTCAGCGTAGAGAAGACGACGATGATGGCCATCACCAACACGAGGACTAGCCGCCGTTGTCGGGCTGTGAACTGGGCCGAGCTCACCCCAGAACCTCACGCTGGCAGCAAATTAGCGTAGCGATGCCCTGGGCCGCCATATCTAACATCCGCTCAAGCGTGCCCCGCGAGAAGGGACTCCCTTCAGCGGTACCCTGGACCTCGATCAGGTCACCGGCCTGTGTCATCACCACGTTCAGGTCAACCTCAGCCTGGTGATCCTCAGCGTAGCACAAGTCGAGTAGAGGCACGCCACGCACTATACCCACGCTGATCGCCGCCACCGGCTGGAGCAACGCGTCCGCCGGAATGATCGCCCGGCGCGCCAGTCGGCGCAGCGCGAGCGCGAGTGCAACGTAACCACCGGTAATCGAGGCCGTACGGGTCCCTCCGTCGGCCTGCAGCACGTCACAGTCGACAACGAGCGTGCGCTCCCCAACCAGATCCAGATCGACCGCCGCGCGGAGCGCCCGACCAATCAAGCGCCGGATCTCTTGAGTTCGTGCACGCGGTCTCTCGGTCTCGCGTGGTGTCCGCACGTGAGTGCTGCGCGGCAACATGGCATACTCAGCCGTGAGCCAACCCGACCCACATCCCACCCGCCAAGCGGGCACCCGATCCTCAACACTTACGTTGCAGAGAACGCGCGTGCAGCCCATCTCCACCAGGACCGAGCCTTCCGGATAGTCAACATAGTCCAGCAGAAACCGTACGGGACGAAGATCATCACCCCGACGACCATCGGGACGGAGCTCCTGGTCAGACATGGATGAATGTCCCGCTACGTCTCTGAAATCGTGACCGACTCGATCACGTCGCCCACCGCGATTGACTGGACCACATCCTGACCCTTGATCACCTGCCCAAACACGGTATACCCCCCATCGAGATGGGGCGTTCGGTCGAGGGTGATATAGAACTGGCTGCCACTGGATGCGCGGCGTGGATTCACGGCATCGCCTTTGCGGGCCATCGCGATCGCACCCTCCTCGTGAGAGAGACCAATCTCCGCCATCACCGTATAGCCAGGCCCCCCCGTACCGTTTCCCGAAGGGTCGCCTCCCTGAATAACAAACCCAGGGACAACACGATGAAATGTCAAACCATCGTAGAAACCCTCTCTGGCAAGAAAGACGAAGTTGTTCACAGTCAGAGGAGCTGCAGCCGCATCCAAACCCACGACGATCTCGCCTTTGGCTGTCGCCAGCGAAGCCGTATATCTCTTGGTCACGTCGATCTGCATGTCGGGCGGCGTCGAATACATGTCATTCCGCGCAGACGCGTTGGTGTCCATACTCATATCAATCTCACTTCCTCTCTATCCAGGCCCGTCCCTCGAATTAACTCAATCCCCGCTCACTGCTCGATGATGGTAATCGTCTCAATGACGTCATCCACGGCTATCGACCGCACGACATCCATACCCTCGGTCACGTAACCGAACACAGTGTAGGCCCCATCCAATGAGGCGGTCTGCGCCAACGTGATATAGAACTGGCTTCCGCTGGAGGCACGCTCCGGATTCACATCATCGCCGCGCCGCGCCATCGCGATGGCCCCCTCCGTGTGCAACAGCCCAATCTCAGCTGGGACGGTGTACCCAGGGCCACCGGTCCCCGTCCCCAGAGGATCGCCGCCCTGGACAACAAATCCTGGCTCAACGCGGTGGAACTTCAATCCGTCGTAGAAGCCGTTACGGGCCAGGAATACGAAGTTATTCACCGTACGCGGAGCAGCGGAGGCATCCAATTCGACCACAACATCGCCGCGAGCCGTCGTGATCGTCGCGACGTAATCCTTACCGATATCGATCTGCATATCGGGTGGCGCCTTGTACATCTCGCTGCGATCAACCGGGCTAGACGGCATCGCCGGAGGTTGGCCTGGACCCCGCACGAAGTACCATATAGCGAGAATGACGATAACGAGAATCGCACTGACTATGCCGATATACCGCCATGACTGCTTCGAAAGGGTCCACGAAGGCGATTTCCGGGATTTCTGTACCTTGGACGATTCGCTTCGACTCTGAGACGTGGCAACCACCTTGGAGTGACGGCGCTTTCTCCGCGCCCTCTTGCTACTCTTGGATGACATGTCTCTCCTCCTACAATTTCGCTCGACTGGGATTCGCGCCAAATGTAGCACAACTGCTACTGGAAGGCAATTTCCCGCGATCGACGACCTGATCTGACCGAGTGCCAGGCATCAGTGCCACGATGCTAATTCCCCATGCGGCGCAATCTAGGCTATAATACCGGGCGTTTGGACCAGAAACTGAAGGAGATGAGGGATGGAGGAACCCAGCCAGCAGATCCCGCCGTGGTCGCCCCCGGCCGGCTACGTCGCAGTCCCCTCGCAGGTCGAGGGTGTCGTCATCTATGCTCCGGCCGCTGACGAGGAGACAGAGGAGACTCAGACATTCAGATGTCGATACTGCGGGGGCACAATCGCCTATGAACCCGGCCAACAGGGCCTGGCATGCCCCTTCTGTGGACGCAAGCAGGAGATCGAAGCGGAACAGGTTGGACGAGCGGCCGAGAAGTATGAGTTCACACTTGAGACCATGGCGCACGCCCTGCACGGCTGGGGCAGCGAACGGCGCGAACTGGTCTGCGAGGCATGCGGTTCGGTCGTCACTGTTGCCCCCATGGCACTGACCAGCACGTGTGCCTTCTGCGGCTCGAACCGGGTACTCGCTCGCAGCGTGGTCACCAGCGATCTGTTGCGCCCTACCGCGCTCATCCCATTCAGCATTGATGCCGCCCAGTTGGAGACTCGAGTGCAGGCCTGGCTAGGACAGGGCTGGATGCATCCATCCGGTCTGCACCGGTCAGGTATTCTGAGGGACCTTGTCGGTGTCTATCTACCTTACTGGACTTTTGACACGGATGTACGCGCCGATTGGCAGGCAGAAGTAGGGCGTGTCCATACCGAGCGGTATCGAGTGGGCGGGGAATGGCATACCCGCACCGTGATTCGCTGGCGATGGCAGTCCGGACGTGTGCGCTTTCAGGTGGCCGATCTCTTAGTCGCGGGTACCCATCGAGTGAGTCAGGCGATTCTCCGCAAGGTAGGTCCGTTCGATTTGGAGGGGCTGGCAACCTACGATCCCGGATACCTGGCCGGCTGGCAAGCCAAGGTGTATGACATCGCACTGCATGACGCCTGGGAGGCCGCCAAGGAACAGATCCGCGAAAATGCCCGCGAAGCCTGCCACGAGGACACGGGATCGGCCCACGTCCGCAGTCTCCAGATGGCCGTCGACTTTGCTCACGAACGCTGGCGGCACATCCTGCTGCCGGTCTATCTCGCTTCATATCGGTATGAGGGCCGCCCCTTCCACGTTATGGTGAACGGTCAGAACGGTCAGGTGGCTGGGCAGAAGCCAGTCGATTGGCTGAGGGTCTGGCTCGTCATCGCCGCGATGCTGCTGCCTGGAGCTTGTTTGGGTATGATCGGCCTCTTGACCTTGGCTGTGGGCGGCATCGGCATCATCGGCCTGGCACTCGGATTCATTCTGCTCATTGCGGGTCTAGTGGGCGGCTTCCTCGTCCTCAAGAAGGCACGTGAGTCGGAGGAGATATGACATCGGAGAGTGGCAAAACGATCGATCAAGGGCACGGGCCTGCTGACCTGGCATCTATCTGGGGAACACCACTGACAGCCATCCACTGTACACAGTGTGAGCGCTTGCATCTGGTTGCCGGGCCGGATGTTCCAGCGCGCTGTCCTTACTGCGCTCAGGCATCAATCACCGTCGAGCCAATCTACCCGCGAGGCGAATCTCCTGAGATGCTCGTGCCCTATGCCGTCTCAGAGCGGAATTTGGACACTATCCTCGGCCGCTGGGCTCAGGGGGTCCCATTTCGGCCAGCGGACATGGATACCCGGGCGCTGTCCGGGCGCGCTGCGCGCTATATGATCCCAGTCTGGCTCGTTGACGGTCGCGTGCTGGGTGTGTGGCGCGCCGATATTGGGTTTGATTACCAGGCCGTCAGCTATCAGGACAGATACCGGGAGGGCGCCGGTTGGCAATCCCGACAGGTTCAGGAGACTAGAACCCGCTGGGAACCTCGTATGGGCCAGGTCGATCGCCGATATGAGAACCTGCCTACTCCGGCATTGGATGGCCATCAGCAGTTGATGAAACGACTGGGTAGCTTCGACCTGAGCCAGCGCGCCGAGTATCGTCCGGAACACGTACAGCAGAGCGTAATATCTGCACCTTCACGCACACCCGAGGCCGCGCGGCCAGAGGCTGAGGCCGCATTGGCCAGAGCGTGCGAGAGCGACTGTCTGCAGGCCGCAGGCGCCGATCACATCCGGGACTTCGCCCTGGAGGCCGCTTTCGGAGAGCTCCATTGGACCCTACTACTGCTGCCAGCCTACGTGACCTGGTACCGTGAGGGAGAGCACGATTGGCCCGTGATGGTCAACGGACAGAACGGCCGGGTGAGCGGCGTCAAGAGGGCATCGACAAAGAAGGCGACGACGGTATCGCTCGTTCTGGGCGGTATCGCCCTGCTCCTGTTCGTCCTGGGTGGATCACTCGCGTTG
The DNA here is from genome assembly GCA_012514315.1 of Chloroflexota bacterium. Lineage (GTDB taxonomy): Bacteria > Chloroflexota > Anaerolineae > B4-G1 > B4-G1 > JAAZAN01. Next base: position 87,036 of record JAAZAN010000087.1, on the reverse strand, counting down.
CTGGGCGCCGTATTCCCGCCTGGAGGTGCAGCAGGCGCCGTCCTCCTGGTTCTTGGCGTCGTTACCGCCATTGGCGCGCCGATTCCCGCGATTGCGGCCTGGACGCACAACGGGCGGAGTGAGTTGGAGGATTGGTTGTAGTGGATTGACCGGGTAGCCTCAGTAGATAGCAGGCAGGTCCCGCTCTGAAGAGCGGGACCTGCCTGCACAATGAATCAGCAAACTTACAACAGAGTCTCAGATGTGATCTATCACCAGGCTGAAAACGTTTCCGATGGCTGGTCCAAGCAGTGCGAGAATGACAATGACAATAAGTGACACCAAGACAAGAATCAGCGCATACTCGACCAGTCCTTGCCCCTCTTCCCTGGGCAGGAACAACATCGTCACCACCTCCCTTCTCCTACCGAATGAACGACTATACGTCGAAACACGATACAGATCAACTAGCCGCGCGCTGGACATGGCCGACCATCAAACAACAGACAACGGCGCAATTTGCTCGTGCCTGTTTAGGGTAGTAGAATTCCGCCAGCCGAGTTACACACTGATAACACGTGGATGCAGCACACTATGCCGCCTTCATTATGATGGTTACCGATTTCTCCTGCAATGTGCTGTGCCGACAGGCGGTCTGTCTGCATCCAGTATATATGGAAGTCAATTGGGGCGTCAATAAGACGATGGTACTAGCGGCGCCGTACCTGCAGGGCGGATTCGCAGGGAGCCTGCAGATCTTGGGAAGGCTGTGCACACGTTGGTTCGATTCCATAGGAGTAGTGTGACAAGATGAGTACACGAGCAAAGAGGCTGGCACTTATCCTTATCGGGCTGGGCGCGTTGAGCGTGCTCCTGTTGGCTTTGGTCATCGTGATGGACCCAATCAATACCAGCCTGAGTGTGCTCTACAGGGATCTACACGAGGGCGGTGGAACGACGTTTGGTGAGTTTCTCGGCGCAGCAGTCATCACGCTACTGATTCTAACGATTCCGTCCAGCCACATTGCGTTGCTGGTGATGGCGGCGATCTGGCTGGGCCGTCCGAGAGGCTCATCCGAGAGCGGCCCACGATCCCACTGCCCAGAATGCGGACGTGCGGTGCGCCCCGATTGGCGTGTCTGCCCATACTGCGCGTCAGATCTCTTCGAAGGCGATGAGGAGTAAGTAACCACTCCAGACCACCAGCGGGTGATCATCGGTATGCAGTACCATCTCACTCAATGATCACGTGTGGGGTTGCGTTCGCCAACACACAATAGCAGCGTAACTCACTTCTCGTGTAGGTATTTGAGCAATCTCCAGGTCTACCATCCCCGCAGGATCCGGATCATATCCGCAATAGCGTCATCCGTGCCCACGTTACCAGGAAAGACAACGTAGGTCAGATTGGGCCAATGGCTCTCGGAACCCAGGCGCCAGATCGGCACACCCGGAATCGCCTGCCCCCACACGCGGGCCTGCCCCACGCCGAGCGCATCCGTTGCGATGTCGGATGAAGTAATCCCCCCTTTGGCGATCATCCACCGAGGCCGCACAGACAACCCTGCGACGATACTCACCAGCGACCTGGACACGATCTGGCCAATCCTGAGTGATGTGACCCGATCAGGACCGGCGATCAACTGGCGGCTCGTACAGACCATCGCATCTCGCCCGTCCTCTAGTGCCCCTTCCACCAGCCCGATCGCCCGGTCAATCTCCTCATGGCGCTCGCATTCCGCCAGTAGCCGGGCAACGGTCACCTCGACGAAACACATATCGGGCCACTGTAATCGCGCTACCTCCACCTGTCGCGTCGTCTTCTCCACAAACGAACCCACAACGATCAACCCGCCCCCATGGCCGGGCATCGCCAGATCTGAGGATGTGAGAAGCCCACGGGCGGCGATACCGCCTCGGACCCGAACGAATGATGCGGCCGTCCGGTAGATGAACCGCGCTCCCGTAGCCTCAGCCTGCAAGATACCCGCAACCAACACCTCCAGATCACAGTATGACATCGCATTCACTACGCATACCCGACCATCCGTGAGAGCGACCAGCTCGGTGGCCACCGCCTCGGGACCTCCACACCGGATCGTGTCTAGGGAGATACTCGCCACATCGTCTGGCGCTATGCGGCCACCGGTCTTCTCGCTGACCCACGCCTTGAGGTTCGAGCTACTGTACCCGAATACAGGATCCTGCGCGTATGGCGTCTCGGCTGCAGGCATCAGCCAACCCTCTTCCTCAACGTAGTGGGTGTCACCTGCGGTGTAACGCCCGCCCTCCAGAAAGAACGGTACAATGAGCACACCGTCTATCGCCTGTTCCAGCCCGTCAATCAGGGCTTCAACTTCGCCGGGATAATGGCCTCGCAGCGTCGAGTCGCTGCGACTCACAACGACGAACTCCCGGCCAGTAGCCCGACAAGCTCGCCTAAGGTTCGCCGCGATCTCACGGTTCACTGCCGCGGCCTGGGTCAGCGGCATCGCCCGCGTATTTGTCAGGACATAGACGACTGTCTCAGTGCTTAACAACTCGCGAGCCAGTGCTTCCTCAGACCAACCGGTCAGGACAGTGACATCGTGCACCGTTTGTGTGCCCGTTGGATCATCATCCAGCACAACGACCTTCATATCCGCCTTCGACATCCGATCACAGAGGCGGGACGTCAAATCCTCCGGCCACTCCGGCGGCAACGTATCAACAAACTGTTGACGATCAACCTTCACTTGTCCACTCCTTCCGGCCAAATCCCAAGCGACTCTCTCCCAAGACCATTGTCGACCATCCTCTCCCAAAGCACAAGCCAGAATGCCGCTGTTTGCTTGTGTCGAGTCTTTGCCACCCCAAGGCGCTATGCTTTCGCGGACCGCATCGGTTTTCCCCTGCAGCTTCCTGTCGTATAATCGACACGGTGTCGCCATCTGGAGCGGATAACTCGTGAAGTTTACCGACATAGTGCACATCGATTGTCCGATGTCGCCGACCATACTTGCCTCGGAGAGCTTTAGCTATGACCACATCGCCCTGTGACCGTGTTACGAATCAACTCGAGCAACTCACCCAGGTCTTCCCGCAGTGGGAAAAGACCAAAGACATGATTGACCAACTCATCGATCTGATCCTGAACTACCGTCAGAGTGGCCATCCCGGCGGCTCACGGTCCAAAGTCCATGCGCTCCTGGCCCTACTGTTGAGTGGTGCAATGAGATGGGATATCCGACATCCCGAGAAACCATTCGGTGATCGGTTCATCCTGGGAGCCGGCCACACAATCCCTCTGATCTACTGCACAATGGCCGTGCTGAACGAAGCGCTGCGCATCAAGCATGCGCAGACGGACAACGATCGTTACCGAATTCCAGACGCTCAAGAGCGCGCACTATACTGGGAGGATTTGCTGACATTCCGGCGTCGTGGCGGCCTCTCGGGTCACGCGGAGATGGCCGGCAAGACTCTGTTCCTCAAATTCAATACCGGCCCTTCGGGCCACGGGAGTCCCGCCGCGGCGGGCGCCGCCCTGGCACTGAAGCGAGCCGGCGCCGAAGGCGTCAAGGTCTTCATCCTGGAGGGCGAGGGAGGTCTCACACCCGGCGCCACACACGAGACGCTGAACTCAGCCTGGGGCATGGCACTGGACAACCTCTACTTCATCGTCGACTGGAATGACTTCGGGATTGACGATCATCCTGTGAGCAGCGCGGTGTTCGGGACGCCCGATGACTGGTTCGCTTCCCACGGGTGGAACGTATTCGGCGCAGAATCGGGCGACCGATGGGAGGACGTCACCGAGACAATCCTCACTATGATCAATAGCGAAAATCCCTCCCAGGCGCCCAGCGCCGCATGGATCAGAAACCGCAAAGGCCGGGACTACCTGCTATACGACAACGCGTCGCATGGGTCGCCCCACCCCATTGACTGCGAGCTCTTCTGGGAGACGAAGAGACCCTTCGCAGAGAAGTACGATGTTCAGTTCGCCAATTTCGGAGCCTGCGCTCCCACCGACCTGGAGTCACTACACGCGGAATTCGAGGCGAATCTTCGAGCCGTGATTGGCGTGCTGCATCGCGACCAGACACTAGTCGACTACCTCGCTGATCGACTCGTCGAGCTCGGTGAGAGCGTGCCCCGGGATACACCCACGTTCCTCATGAACACCGGCAACCCTTTCGAGGACGATCGTCTGACCGACTACACGTCCTATCCCACCGATCTATTCGTCGCGCCGGAGACCGTTGCCGCCAATCGCCAGGCATTCGGATCCTGGGGCGCGTGGGTCAACGCATTCGGCGCATCCAAATACCGCCGTCCTCTCGTCCTCGCCTGCTCGGCCGACCTCGCCGGGTCGACGCAGATCAACGGTTTCGCCAAGGCCTACAGTGACTTCCCGGGTTACGGATGGTATAGCCGCTATGGGACGGACGATGGCGTGCTGCTCCCTCAAGAGATCACTGAGTTCGCCAATGCTGGCATCCTGGCCGGCGTCGCTAGTGTCAACTTCGCGTCCAACCCAGAGGAAACGTTCAATGGATTCTGGGGGGCATGTTCTACCTATGGTTCGTTCTCCTACCTCAAATATGGGATGATGCGCCTGTTGAGCCAGATGGCCCAGGACTGCGAGTGGAAGTTGGGCAAGATCATCTGGGTCGCTGGGCACTCTGGGCCTGAGACCGCCGATGACAGCCGAACCCATTTCGGCATCTTCGCACCGGGTGTCACCCAGCTCTTCCCCGAGGGTCAGGTAATCAACATCCATCCCTGGGAGCACAATGAAGTACCGGTGTTGCTGGGTACAGCCCTGCGCCAGAAGGCGCCCATTGTAGCACTTCACCTGACACGCCCGGCGATCGAGATCCCGGATCGAGAGAAGCTCGGAATGCCGTCGCACTTCGAGGCCGCTCGCGGCGCCTACGTGGTACGGACCTTTCGCAACGACCGTCCCAAAGCAGGCACCGTGATCGTACAGGGTACCAGCGCAATGGCCAGCGTTGTGAGGATCATGCCACGCCTGGATGCAGACGGGCCCAACGTCAAGATCGTGTGTGCAACCAGCCCGCAGCTATTCGCTCTGCAGGATGAGGACTACCGCGCGCGTACCCTCTCCCCTGGCGATCGCCTGGACTCGATGGTCATCACCACGCAGGCCCGTTGGCTGATGCACGATTGGCTGTTCAACAAGATCGCCGAGGAGTACACGCTCTCAGCTGACTGGGACGATTGCTGGCGTACCGGCGGAACGCTGGACGAAGTACTTGAGGAAGCCCATCTCTCGCCGGATTGGGTGCTCGACGGGATCGAGCGATTCGCACGGGATCGCCAGGCGCGGCTGGCCCGGTTGCAGGCAGAGCTAGAGGCTGCGATAGCATAATACACAAGAGACCCCGGAGGATTTCCGCGCCTCCCTGGGGTCTCTCCAGTGGCGACGCTCAGATTTGAACTGAGAACCAAGGGCTTATGAGTCCCCTGCTCTGCCATTGAGCTACGTCGCCGCAAATCGGATGTCTGGTAGCGAATTATACTAGATAGGCGCGCGCCTGTCAAGAATCACGCCGCGCCGCTCATCGTATTCTATGGTGCATGAAATTGTGTCGCTTACCCGGTGGCAAGGACGGGTTCTCATGCAATCACGCGCACATCTTCACACATCACTATCTCAAGGAGATGCCAGGTGAAAAACGACTTCGTACAGGCGATTGAGGAACGCTTCATACGCTATGTCCGGTTCGACACGCAGAGCGACGAGTCATCCGAGGCCATTCCAAGTACACCCGGACAACTGGAACTGCTCAATCTCCTGAGAGACGAGCTCGGCGTCATTGGCGCAGAGGACGTCGTCTTGACCGATTATGGTTGCGTGCTGGGCACCATTCCCGCTACAGCGCCGGCCGCATCGGACACAACGGTCGCGTTTCTGGCCCACGTGGACACTGCATCGGAAATGAGCGGCTCGGGCGTGCGGCCAGTCGTCCATCGTCACTACTCGGGTGGCTGTGTCCCGTTGCCCGACGCGCCGGAGCGCGTGTTGACGCCCGATGCCTATCCCGCGTTGGCCAACAAGATAGGTGAGGACATCGTGACCGCCAGCGGGACCACCCTCCTGGGTGCTGACGACAAGGCAGGCATCGCGATTATTATGACGCTCGCCACTCACCTGATCCAGCACCCCGAGATACCCCACGGCACGTTGCGCATTGCTTTCACACCGGATGAGGAAATCGGGCGCGGGGTGGATTTCCTCACGCCCGACGCCCTGGGAGCAGATGTAGCCTACACTCTGGACGGCGGTGAGTGCGGCGAGATCTGCTACGAGACGTTCTCGGCTGACAAGGCTCTGGTCAGGATCGCGGGCGTGCCCATTCACCCAGGCTCTGCCAAAGGCAAGCTCGTCAACGCGCTCCATTTGGCTGCTCGCTTCGTCTCGTGTCTACCCCAGGGCACACGGACTCCCGAGACAACGGAGGAGCGCGAAGGGTACATCCATCTGTATCGGATGACGGGGTCTGTCGCCGAAGCGGAACTGCACTTCATCTTGCGCGACTTCGAATTGGACGGCCTTGAAGCGCACGGTGAGTTGCTGCAGGCCATCGCCCGCGCCATCGCGCTTACTGAATCCAGGGCACAGATCACGTGCACGATCACACCCCAGTACCGCAACATGCGCTATTGGCTCGAACGTGATATGCGAGCGGCCCATCTCGCTATCGAGGCAATCGAGCAATCGGGCATCACACCGATCATTAGGGCGGCCCGAGGGGGCACCGATGGATCCCGTCTCACGGAGAAGGGAATCCCCACACCCAACTTGTTCACCGGGACACACAACGCTCACAGCGCACTCGAATGGGTCAGCCTGCAAGACATGGCGCGAGCTGTCGAAGTCTGCATCAGACTCGTGCAGCTCTGGGCCCACAACGGCTCGGAAGACACCTCCACTCAGACGACTGGCTTGTGACACCTGTTTCGCCTATGGCTGCACCCACAGGAGGCACTATGGCACAACCCGAAGTCATTTCGATGGGCAACATGCTGGTCGAGATCATGCGCATCCATCTCGACAGTCCGCTGAATGAGCCAGGGACCTTCGTAGGTCCATTCCCCAGTGGCGACACCCCGATCTACATCGATGCGGTCGCCCGCCTGGGTCATCCCGCCGGATTCATCGGCGCGGTCGGGCAGGACGATTTCGGACGCTGTCTGCTGGACCGGTTCGAGCGAGACGGCGTCGATTCTTCCCGTGTGCGCGTCCTAACCGATCACACCACCGGCGTTGCATTCGTTGCCTATTTCAGTGATGGCAGCCGCAAGTTCATTTTCCACTGGCGCGATGCAGCGGCCGGCCAGTTAGCGCCGGACTACGTTGATCCAGCATACTTCGGGGCGACCCGCTGGCTACATCTGACCGGGTGCAACCTGGCGGTGTGCGAATCGGCACGTGAAGCCTGCTACCAGGCGCTCGCGTACCTGCCCGCTGAAGCGAAGGTGAGCTTCGATCCAAACATCCGCCCAGAAGTGCTCAGCGCCGAACAGATCCGCGCTCTGTGTGATCCGGTCATCGAGCGGGCCGATGTCATCTTACCCAGTCTGGGAGAAGCCGCGATGTTGACCGGCGCTCGCAACGACGAGGAGGGATGTCACACCTGGGCTACCCAGGGTAAGCTCGTGTTCCTGAAGCAGGGCCCGAGAGGATGCAGAGTCTTCGCAACCCACGGCGACCTCGAAGTACCTGGCTTTCAGGTCGAGGAGACCGACCCCACCGGTGCAGGTGACGCATTCTGCGCCGGTGTGACGGTGGGCTTGTTGGAGCGAATGAGTCTTGATGAAGTGGGACGTTTCGCTAACGCCGTGGGGGCGCTGGCCGTGACGAGAAAGGGACCTATGGAAGGTACCCCAACACGCGCTCAGGTGATTGAGTTCATGCGTTGACAGGCATCACTTGCGGGGACGGCCTGTTCACATACAATAGTCAGTGATTACGCATTGTGTACAGGACATCATAGAGAGGAAAGAGTAAGGGAGCTGCCAGTATGGTCACGGTTGGCCGCACAGAGTTGCTAAAAATGTTCTCGAATCTCAGGGTTGCCGATGTCCGCGACGGCATGGACTGGATGATGCTCCATAGTCACGGATCTATGTCGCCTGACATCCGCCCGCTGTTCCGCACACGCGCGGTGGGCATTGCCAAAACCATTCGCTACGTTCCCTACACGGACACAGTCCCCACGCTCACCCCGGAGCAGTACTCTGAGTGGGCACGATGGTACTACGCGGAAGTCTCCCCCTACCCCTGGATTGCCGAGATCCAGGAGGGGGACTTCTGTATTCTGGACCAGTACGAGATGGATGCCGGGATCATGGGCTCCAATAACTCACTGGAATGTTTCGGCAAAGGGATGCGAGGACTGGTCACCAACGGTGGCATCCGCGACACGGATGAGCTGATCATGCAGCGCATCCCTGTCTGGTCCCGTTTCATCTCACAGAGCATGGTACAGGGGAGAGTACAATTCGACGCATTCGACATTCCTGTCGTCGTCGGTGGTGTGCTCGTCGAGCCCGGGGACGTGGTTGTGGCCGATGGTGACGGAGTCATTGTGGTGCCCCGAAAAGTAGCGCCGGACGTGGCCAAGTACGCCCAACACGAGCTGCTACAGGATAAGGTGGGCCGTCGAAAGCTGTACGAGCGCTTGGGTATGGAACTGGACGACAGTGTCCGATAGCCTGAGCCTGATCAGCAGAAAGCCGCCGAGGTGTATGGAGGGTCAATGATCATCGCATTTGGCAATGACCACGCTGGCTATCCACTCAAGTCCGATCTGCTGAGCATACTTGCTGGGCTGGAGGTCGAGATCATCGATCACGGTAGCTATGATCCAGATCCGGTCGACTTCCCAGATATCGCTCGCCTCGTCTGCAACTCCGTCCGACAGGGCAAGGCGGACCGCGGCATCCTTTTATGTGGGACCGGGATTGGCGCGGCTATCGCAGCGAACAAACTGCCCGGCATTCGTGCAGGAGTCTGTCACGATGTGCACTCCGCTCATCAGGGCGTCGAACATGACGACATGAATGTACTGTGTCTGGGCGGCAAGATCATCGGTGCGTGGCTCGCCCGCGACATCGTGGAGTCCTTCGTGGGCGCCCGGTTCAGCGACGATGTTGATTTGAGGCGGCGAGTACAGAAGCTGGCCGACATCGAGCTGGAGGCCGCACGCGAGTTGATTGGATGTACGAAATCGGGATGAGTCCTACACTGAGTCTGCCGCGGCCCAGCCTCGCTGTTCCGTAGTCTGGAGTCCTTTCTGATGGACCATCCACAGAGATCCGTCATCCGCATCCTGGGCATCGCCGGTAGCCTGAGGGCTGGATCGTATAATCGCGCTCTGCTGCGAGCGGCGCAGGAACTGGCGCCAGAGCATGTGTCCATCCAGATCTTTGACATCGCCTCCATACCGCTCTACAACGCGGACGTCCAGGCCGACGGAGATCCTGAGCCGGTGATGCGCTTGAAGGCCGCAATCGCCGCATCGGACGCGCTCTTGCTCGCCTCCCCGGAGTACAACCACTCCATCACCGGCGTGCTAAAGAACGCCATCGACTGGGCCTCCGTGCCGCCGCGCACGTCACCCCTGAGCGGGAAACCCGTCGCCCTGATGGGGGCATCCACAGGGAACACGGGCACCGCACGTGCTCAGATGCACCTCCGACAGGTCTGCGCCTTCACGAATATGCTGGTACTCAACCACCCCGAAGTACTCGTCGGGCGGGCCAGGGAGCGTTTCGACGAGCATGGCCGCCTCGTGGACGAGACCTCGCGCAGGTTCGTTCGAAGACTGCTGGAAGCATTGGCCGAGTGGGTCGCGAGGCTGAGCGCTGAGGCATCGTCACAGCAAGACTAACCACCAGGCTTTCCTCGCTATTGCCCCACTCACCCAATTGGCTCCACCTGAGGGTCATCATTCAGCGAATCATGTGGAAATCGCTTGACAGACACTACTCTACCTGATATAATGTCGGTATGCGACATATCGAATGGTGACATATATGGACGGTATTGCTTCCCGACTGCCTCTCAGGGAGCCCACCTTCCTCATCCTGCTGAGCCTTGCACCGGGCCCCAAGCACGGCTATGCCATCCTGAAAGAGGTCGAAGCCTTGAGCGAGGGTCGGGTGCAGTTGAGCACCGGCACATTGTACGGAGCAGTCAAACGATTGCTCGATGATGGCTGGATCCAACGCGTCAGTGATCCGCTGCCCAACGAAACGATACGCGCGCGCAAAGCCTACGCACTCACCGAACAGGGCCGCCGGGCGCTAAACGCCGAGGTCCGGCGCCTCGACAAGCTGGTCAGTGTGGCGCTGGCTCAGACTGCAGACGAGGCGCGATAGACGGTGGGATATGCGGCTTGACAATAGTCCGGTAATGCTCCGCTCGTGAAGAAGTAGCCTCTGATCTGGCAGGCAGTCAGGCGGCCTCAAGCCGGGGCGTCTCAGGGACACGTAAGCCGCGACCCTTATGGTTGAGTTGGGCGCGGACACTTTCGGGCAGAAGGATTATCCGAATGAAGCAGGATTCGGTCTCGCCGACGCCCACTGGCAGAGAGTTGCTTGCAGGTCTGGCGCTCTTCGTCCTCCCCATGCTACCGTCTCTGCTGCAGTTCGCATCCCGACATCAATCCGCAAACAGCGGGCTCGGTGGAGCTGTCTCTATCGTTTCACTCATCATGATCCTTGTCGTTCTCGCGATCGGACTGAAGCACGGTGTTCCTCGTTGGGCTGTTCCGTACCTGGGTGTTGCGATCACCACACTCATCATGCTGGGGCCTGCTTGGCGCATATGGGACCTCTTCTACTCAGATATCCAGGCGGTCATTGACTACTCATCTCGCACCCTGCAGGTCCGTGTCCTCTACCAGACCTTGATGTCGAGCTTCAATTGGCTCCTTGTGTGTGCCTTCATTGCGCTCTTGATTCTGTTCCTGAATGCCTGGTCATCCACCAACCCGCTCGCCGGACGCGTCCGCCTGGATGGAACCTTACTTTCGTACATGCTATTCGGAGGGGTGGTGATCCGTCTGGAGCTGATATTTGAGGGATACGTCTTCGACGAACTCTGGAGGATCGCCTGCCTGGTTTGCCTGGCTCTGGGAGCCTGGGGTTATCTTATGAGTGCAAGCAAGTGCCGACGATGTATTGCGCTCCTGTCTGGAGTGACACTTACCTACCTGCTTGCCGCTGTCGGCAAGTGGTATCTCGTTCCTTTACAGGTATGGGGAGCCTTCCACGGCCTCCAGTACGAGACCTACGGCCGATTCGAGTTCTGGCGTACTTTGACAGAATGGGCGTGGGTGATGTTCATTATGGTAGTTCCAGCGCTGCTGAACCGAGCCACCCGCCCTGCGACAGCCAGCGTACCCCCCAACGAGAGCCCTGGCGTCATATGAGTCGATGGATTGAGATCTACAAGCGGATCTACACGCGGATTCTGGGGATCTACCCTCAGGGATTCCGCGCAGTCTTTCGCGACGAGATGACCGTCGTCTTCGAGCAGGCCATGGAAGCGCGACCAGGAGCCAGCGCTTCCTTGAGGTTCCTTCTGCGCGAACTCAGGGACCTGCCTGGCAGCGCACTACGCCAACATTGGCTCGCCATCAGGCAAGAGGAGTCTCGAATGAGCACTCTGGGGCATTCCAGGGAGGTCCGAGCCGGAGAGCAACAACCCAGCGCATGGGCAGCAGCCTCCCTGGCCGGACTACCTCACCTGTTGATGGGCATCTTGGTTGGAGGCAGCAAGTGTGGGTTCCTGCAGATACAACAGGCCTCGCAAACGGCTGTCGGGATGATTGGCGCAGGGCTGGCGCTCTGCGTAGTCGGCACACTGGTCTATGCCTGGCAGCGTGGTTGGCCGCTATGGAGTGCAAGCTGGTATCTCTATGGAACCTGGGTATCGCTTGTCGCCATAGGCCTCACCATTGAAAGCCTCAACCTGAAGGAGTCCTGGCGCTACACCAACGCCGCATTCGTCGGTTGGATTCTGTTCTGCGTCTTCGGATACCTGATCATCGTGTCGAAATCACGGCTGCATGGGCTGCTTTCGATCGCCTTCCTGTTCCCCTTGCTAAGCACGATGATGCTGGAGTTCATCCCTAACCCTGTCGAGGGTTGGCTGACGCTAGGTGTGGGATCACTGGCCGCGCTAGCCACCGGCGCTATCATCCGCATTGGCAGACTACGGACAGCGTTGTGGGTGACACTGGGCTCCAGCCTCGCCGCAGGATTGGCCTGGGCCTACATCGCTGAATACATGATGCTGGATCTGCCGGCCGGCATCCCGGCGCACACTCCCAGATTCGGCGGCTTTCTAGAGATGCTGGCACTCTACAGCATCTTCGCACTGGGCATAGTCGTATTGCCCTTCATCGCAGGTGGTCTGTACGATCTGGGACGGCGCAGGCGGGCACGATGACTCGCCGGCCCACACTGGCATCCCGTCATTGCGGAGCACGCGCGCCTGTGGGCCAGTTGGCGCCCAACAATGGGAGCCGATTACCTCGGTCCTGACAACGGGCTGGTCGTCACCTCACGCTGGTTCGAGTCACTCGGACGCCGCCAATCGCTGCGATCCATCCTTATTACTCAGGTGCAACAGCCATCGAGTTATTGGGAACGGGAACAAAAGACCGCCAGGCAGACTACATGGGCTTGCCTGACGGTCTATATAGTAGCGGGGCCAGGATTCGAACCTGGGACCTCCGGGTTATGAGCCCGACGAGCTGCCTCTGCTCTACCCCGCATCGACTTCGGTATTATACACCAATCCGATCGGATCGTCAAGGCCAGTCGGCTGGCCCAAGAAACAACTCCAGAAACCTGACCCAGACCGGTTTGGGGCCACTTTCCACCGTCGCAGCAGGCAGTACCTGCGGATTCGGTTCCCCCACTTCGTCCCTCATTAACATCACGAGGACCTCACCCGGCTTCACCATCCGGGCTTCCTCGCGCGCCCAGCGCTCGAGATATTCCTCCGAACGCACATAGGCCAGTTGAGCCAGCAGCGCCTCATGCCGCTTCTGCTCCCCCTCGAGAATCTGCACCAGGCGTCCAGTCTCCAATCGCATCTGTCGCGACAGTGCTATCTGCTGCCAGAAAGCGAAAGCCGTAGCACCCACTACGAACAGAGCGAGGACCACACTCGCGCCCAATACTAACCGATCTCGACTGAGATTGAGCTTGAGGAGCGCCATAATGCATACCTCGACGCACAACCTGACCGGGCGGAACGGAGGCTTCCGCGAATCCGATGTCAAGCTCGACAGCACCCGACAGGTGCTTAGCAACGACAACCTGAGGACAATTCCAACAGCTTCTCAGATGCCGAAGGTGGGATTTGAACCCACATGGACATAAGCCCACCACGCCCTGAACGTGGCGCGTCTGCCAGTTCCGCCACTTCGGCTCACTATGTCAGCAACTAGCTATATTCTACACAAAACCAGGATGTTGTCAAGGCAGCCCAGCTTCGGTCTCGCTGGTGAACACCCTACGCGGGACGATCCACCACTGGCCGATAGTTCGAAAACGATCGGAGGGATAGGTCAGAGGGCCGATCTGCACGCCGTTGACACTGCTATCCACTCCATAGGTGTAGACCGGAATGGACAGCAGGAGCGCCGGGACCTCCTCCGCGAACAGGTCCTGGAACTCATAGTAGAGCTCCTCCCGCATGTTCCGACTATTCACTACGCGCGCTTGCTCGATCACCTCGCTGATTCGACGATGCACGAAACCACTGTAGTTCTGTCCACTCGAGACCTGCGTCTCGTGCCACAGAGGATAGGGATCGGGGTCGCCCGGCGCCGTCAGGTCAACCAGTATCGCGTCGAACTCGCGCATCTCGAGGGCCTGACGCACTTCGATCGCGGACGCTGTCTGCACTGTAACTGAGATTCCGAGTGTGCGCCACTCCTCAGCGATTTCCTGTGCCACCGCTGTCTTGTCGGGCTGGCTGGACGCGAGCAACGTGAACTCGAACCAGGCGCCCTGCTTGCGTCGAATGCGGTCCCCCACAGCCTGCCGGAACCAGCCCGCATCATTCAGCGTCTGTTCAGCGAGATCGGGATCGTAGTCGTACTCCTTTACATCGTCCTTATAGGCCCACGTGCCCGGCATGACGGGACTATCGGGAACAATGGCATAGCCTCGATAGACTCGATCGATGATCCCCTGCCGGTCGATCGCATACAGCAGTGCCTGACGGACCTCGGCTTCCCGGAAGAACGGCAGATCATCCCGCTGCTGGTTAAGCAGGATCATGCTGTACCGCGCCATGTGCGTCGAGAAGAGCGAGAGGTTCGGAACCGCACGTGCTCTATCGATATCAGCCGCCGGCACACGCGATATCGCCTCCACCTCACCCGCCTCAAACGCGTTCAGTGCCGTCTGAAAACTGGGATAGAACCGGAACTGCACACGGTCGATATAGGGCCGATCCCGATAGTAGGTTGGCGCCAGTTTCAGCGTCACCGCCGTAATGGCGCCTTCCTCCGCCTGAATCTCCTCCAGCTGGAATGGACCACTTCCGATCGGATTGAGATTGAAGGATGCTCCGGGCAATTCAGATGGCAAAGTACCCGTCAACACGTGGGCCGGCACGATACCAACCGTCGTGTAGTCCAGAAATGGCGCATACGGCTCCGCCAGCGTGAAGCGCACTGTCCGTCGGTCCAGCTTCTCAGCCGTCACCATATGCCACAGCGTAAGCCCCAGGTCCGGTGATCCCGGAAACGTAGGGTCCTGCAACAGCTGGATTGTGAACAGCACATCGTCTGCTGTGAGCGGCGTGCCATCGTGCCAGAACAGATTGGATCGGAGGTAGAAGGTATATGTGAGGCCATCAGGCGACACATCCCACCCACGGGCCATATCGGGCACCACCTCGCCTCGTTCGCTCATTCTTGTGAGGCCGCTGAACACCAACGCGCAGATATCACGATCGGTCTGGTTATACCCACTCAGCAACGGATTGACGTACTGTGGAGAACCGATCGCTCCCTCGACATATGTGCCGCCGTACCCGGGACGTAGCACCGTAGTGTACTTGAGCGCCAGGTACGCCAAGAGGACAGCAACCAACACTGCTCCGAGGACAATGAGGAGGATCTGCCAACGGATATGACGCGTCACAGGTCGTGGAGACTCCCGTGCGCCCAAGGCCCGCTCAGACAGCGGAATAGGACGCCGTATAGTTGGGACATGTCTCCCGCATCGCGATGCGGGAGCATATCAGCCAACTATGATAACATTAAGAAGGGTTACTGCGAAGAACGCGATCGACAGAATGATGGTCATATTGAACAACGTGCGTTCAACTCCTCGTCGCGTTCTGTGGATTGAGGTTTCCGCACCGCCAAACATGCTTCCCCCCAAACCACCACTGCTTCCGACTTGAAGCATGATAATCGCCCCCAGGGCGGTGCTCACGATGATCTGCGCGATATTCAGATAGACTTCCATCAGGTTGACTTCACCTCCACCTTGAAGCGATTATAGCACGGTCGAGCCCATCTGCAAGGCTATCTATATGATGACCCGGGTAGCCGATGCCTGACAGGTCACTGAGGTGCATCCAGCACACGTCCCCTAAGGTCCGTCATAAGCACCCGGCGAGAACAGGGCATCCGGCGCTGTGGGCGGCACCAGTAGGTGCAGACCCCGAGGTATCACCCGAATGCTCACCGGTGTCCCGCTGATCGGATCCCCATCCATCTGCACCGGCATCTTGGTCTCAGTCCGAACCTCAACATGGCGAACCTGCCGATGGACGATTCGCGGATCCTGCAGATGGCGTCGGCTCAACAGCGTCATCATATGATGCACCACGTACTTGAATCCCAGCCCTCTGAACACAAACACATCCAACAGACCGTCATCTATCCGACCGTCGGGCGCAACATTGAACGAACCGCAGTACTGCTGGATATTGCTCACAAGCACAAGCAGGGAACGCCCTCGAACCACCCGTCCATCCAGTGACACCCATGTGCGGAACCCCTTGAAGTCCCGAGCGACGAGGACCGCCGCGACGACGTAAGGCAACATTCCCAGCCGCTTGGCATGTCGCGGTCGAGGTTCCATCTCGACCGTCACCTGTGCATCAAGTCCGATACCCGCCCAGCATAGGAAATAGCGGCCGTTTGCCTCCCCAACATCGACGTCGCGAACGGTTCCATCGACCAGGCCACTCACGATCTCGTTGAAGTGCAGTTGTTGCCTCAGTGGATGGACCGGCATTCCCAACTGCCTGGCCAGCACGTTGCCTGTGCCCACCGGCAGCACCCCGAGCGCGGTCTCGCTCCCCACCAATCCGTTGAGCGCCTCGTTGACGGTGCCGTCTCCTCCGGCCACCAGGACAAGATCGTCTCCCGCTCTGGCCGCCTCACGCGCGAAACCCGTTGCATCACCCGCACGTTCTGTGACATGCAACTGGACCCGCCAACCGTGCGACTTGAGACTGGCCCTGATCCGATCCAGGGGAACTCGCGCATCCCAGGGTCCGGCGACGGGATTGTAGATCAGGTGAGCGTTCACAGCCCATGCATTATAGCACGCAGGCCGATGTTAGCAATCCTTGCCCCCGATCTCGAAATCGAGTACAATAGCCGTGAACTGCCGTCCTAGGATTCGATCGGGGCACTTTCAATGGATCCAATGCTGCTCAACAACCGGTATCGCCTGCTCGAGATGGTTGGATCCGGCGGTATGGCCGTAGTCTATCGCGGGGTCGACGCTTTACTGCATCGACGCGTTGCCGTGAAGGTGCTTCGTGAATCCTATGCAGGCGACCCAGCTTTCCTGGCACGGTTCAGACGGGAAGCACAGGCCGCTGCCAACCTGGACCACGCCAACATCGTCACGGTGTACGATGTAGGGCAGGAAGGCGATCGACACTACATCGTCATGGAGTACGTCGATGGCCAGGACCTGAAGACTCTCATCCGGCAGTCAGGCCAACTGAGTGTTGAGCAGGCTCTGAACATCGGGGTGCAGATCTGTGCCGGGGTCGGACATGCCCACAGAGCCGGGCTGATCCACTGCGACATCAAGCCTCAGAACGTGCTCATTGCTCCCGACGGACACGCTAAAGTCACCGATTTCGGCATTTCCAGGGCGCTATCGGAGACCGGATTGACTGAGTCCGAGACCGTGTGGGGCAGCCCACTCTACTTCTCACCCGAGCAGGCTGCGGGTGAACCGCCTTCGCCTGCGTCGGACGTGTACAGCATCGGGGTGGTCCTGTACGAAATGTTGGCCGGCGTGCCACCATTCCAGGCCGAGAAGGCAACCGCCCTCGCGCTCATGCACATGCGAGAGGAGCCCCCTGCACTGGCACTCCGGAACACGCAAGTCCCCCCACAACTCGAGTGGGTCATCCGCAAGGTCCTGACGAAAGAGCCCTCGGCTCGCTACCGCACGGCTGAACAACTGGCGCACGTGCTCGAGGAATACAGACGGCATGGCGAGCAGCGTACGGGCACGCAACCAGCATTAGCCGGAGCACCAATTCAGCTCGCTTCCACAGCAACGCCACGTCCCTCGACACCGAAGCCGCATCCGCTACACACACCGGAACGGGCATCTCCGTCGGCGCCGCCAGGCGCCCCGAAACCGCTGGCTGAAAGGGGCTTCTTCGAGCCCGAGTTCACACCGAATGTCCCCCTGAAGCCCACCAATGGGTTGACATGGCTGCTTGGCGCCATCGCAGCCATCGCAGTCCTGGGGCTCATTCCACTCTGGACCGTCGTGTACCGAACCTATGCAGCAGCCGACGCCCCCTCATCGGCCACGCCATCTGTGGCCCCCACCACTACCGTCACTGAGGAAGCCCAGATGATCGCGGTGCCCGTTGTGTCAGGGCGAACATTGGAGGAGGCTGAACGGATACTGGAGTCAACGAATCTGTACTCCCGTGTGCAGATCGAGGAGAGCCTCGACGAGGAAGAGGGGGTCGTCCTGGCACAGACCCCATCGCCAGGCACATCAGTCCACCGCGACACCGAAGTTGTGTTGATCGTCGTAGGTTCACGTCGTGAGCTGACGATGCCGCCCGTGATTGGCTATAGCATAGAGGTTGTTGAGGATGGCCTGAGGTCGGATGGCCTGCGTGTCGTGACAGACGAGATTTGGAGTTCGCAGGCCAGGGGCATAGTTCTCGATCAGGAACCCGCCCCCAGCACAACGATCCAAGCTGGCGACGTGGTAACGCTGACCCTCAGCGGGGGCACGACCGTGCCGATCGAGATCGGCGCCAATTTGGATGGCTGGGCTATCTTGGATAGCGTGGAGCTGCGCCAACGCCGCTTCCGGCCCGGCGACGTGATCCCTCTCACAATACGCTGGAGGGCACTGAAGCGAACGGACACGCGCTTCACGGTGTTCGTGCACCTGATTGGTCCGGACGGCCGCCTGGCCGCACAACAGGATACGGAACCCATTGTTTCCACAACGGACTGGATACCTGACATCGATGTGATGGACCCGCACCAAGTCAGGATACCCTCAGATCAAGCGCCGGGCATCTATCAACTACGGGTAGGGATGTATCCACAAGGTCAGCCTGGCTCACGGGTTCCCGTCGTCGGTTCAGGGACTACCTCGGCTGATTCCGACAGCATCCTCATCCGGGAGGTCGAGATCACCGTGCAGGACTGAGAGACTGTTCAGTGATGATCTCCGAAGAATAGCCGGCCCGTCATCGTAGCGGACATGTTTACCATAGAGTAAAGGGGAGGTTTGTGTCGATGGAGCTTAAGAAGAATACGCTGGGTGTGATCGTCGGTAACCGGGGTTTCTTCCCGGGATATCTGTGTCAGACCGGACGCGAGCAAGTCCTCAGAGTATTGGAGCAAGAGGGGATCAGGGCAATCGCACTGGGCCCGGATGACACACCATATGGGTCCGTCGAGTCTCTGAGCGATGCGACAAAGTGTGCCGAGCTGTTCAAGGCCCACCGCGATGAGATTGACGGCGTGCTGGTAACACTGCCCAACTTCGGTGACGAGCGCGCTGTCTCGGATACGCTGCGCCGGTCAGGGCTCGATGTGCCGGTGCTGGTGCATGCGTTCCCGGACGAAGTGGACAAGATGAGCATCGCCGATCGGCGAGACAGCTTCTGCGGCAAGATGTCGGTATGCAACAACCTGAGACAGTACGGTTTTCCATTCTCACTCACGCAGACTCACACTGTGTCACCCAGTTCTGCGGAGTTTCGCCAGGATCTACACAGGTTCCTGGCCATCTCGCGCGTGGTTCGCGGCCTGCGCGGCGCCCGGATCGGTATATTGGGCGCTCGACCCGCCGCATTCATCACGGTTCGGTTCAGTGAGAAACTGCTGGAGCAGGCGGGGATCAGCGTTGAGAGTATGGATCTCTTCGAGGCATTTGGCCGCGTTGGACGCCTCGACGACAATGCCGCGCAGGTCCAAGACCAGCTGGCCGCGCTCAAGGCGTATGTGCCTACCGAGGGGATTCCGAGTGAAGCACTGTTGAAGATGGCCAAGTTTGCCGTCGTCTTGCAGGAGTGGATCGAGCAGAACGAACTTTCCGCGACTGCCGTGCAATGCTGGACCGCGATGGAGGAGTTCTTCGGTATTGTGCCCTGCACAGTCATGAGCATGTTGAGCAATATGCTCCTCCCCAGCGCGTGTGAGACGGACATCACAGGCGCCATCGGGATGTATGCTATGGTACTGGCCTCCGGCAGGCCCAGCGCTTTGTTTGACTGGAACAACAACTACGGTGACGAGAGGAACAAGGGCGTTGTCTTCCACTGCAGCAACCTGCCCAAAGACTTCTTCGTTGAGAGCAAGATGGACTACCAGGCCATCATCGCCGGCACTGTGGGCAAGGACAACACGTATGGCACCATGGCCGGACGGATCAAGGATGTACCTTTCACCTACTGTCGGGTGTCCACCGATGATACACGCGGTGTCATCCGAACCTATCTGGGCGAAGGGGCGTTCACAAACGATCCGGTGAGTACTTTCGGCGGCTACGGTGTGGTTCAGGTCCCCGACTTCCAGGGTCTGCTCCGTCACATCTGTGAGAACGGGTATGAACACCACGTGGCGGTCAACCTGTCACAGGTAGGCGCTGTCCTGGAGGAAGCGCTCGGGAAATACCTGGGTTGGGATGTGTATAACCACGGCGCCCTGTGAACGCGAACTGTCTACTCGCAGATGAGAGCTTGCAAGCCGGGCCGCTATGGTGATCCGGTCTATCTGAGGAGGTTGATGTGATCAAACAGAAATACGCCATTGGGGTCGACTTCGGGACCGAATCAGCACGCGCAGTGCTTGTGTCCATCGATGACGGACAGGAGATTGCCACAGCCGTCCATGTCTACGAGGACGGCGTGATTGACGAGGTTCTGCCGGCAACCGGCGCTGAGCTTCCTCCTGATTTCGCGCTGCAGAATCCCGCGGACTATCTGGAGGCACTGCACACGACAATTCCCGCCGTACTCGATGCCAGTGGAGTCGCTGCTGAGGACGTGATCGGACTGGGCACTGACTTCACAGCCTGCACGATGCTACCGACGGACAGAGAGGGCGCCCCACTCTGCATGAAGCCGGAATGGCGCGATAATCCGTACACCTGGATCAAGCTATGGAAGCACCATGCGGCCCAACCGGAAGCCAATCGGCTGAATGCCATCGCGTCCGAACGGGGCGAGAAGTGGCTTTCGCGATATGGTGGCAAGATATCGTCCGAGTGGCTCATTCCGAAAATCTGGGAAACCCTGAACAAGGCGCCTGAGGTATACGCAGCCGCCGACCGTTTCATGGAGGCGGCGGATTGGATCGTAATGCAGCTCACCGGAGAGGAGAAGCGCAACGCCTGTACAGCTGGGTATAAGGCGATCTGGAGCAAGCGAGATGGGTATCCATCCGGCGACTTCTTCACCGCACTCGATCCCCGACTGGGTCATGTCGTTAACGAAAAACTCTCGCGCACTATCTACCCGATCGGTGAGCGCGCTGGTAGTCTGACTCCCAGAATGGCTGAGCTCACCGGCCTTCCCGCCGGTATCGCGGTCGCGGTCGGGAATGTGGATGCCCACGTCTCGGTCCCGGCGGCCACCGTTGTCGAGCCTGGCCGAATGGTTATCATCATGGGCACCTCGAACTGCCATATGGTGCTCGGCACGGAAGAGAAGCGCGTACCGGGTATGTGCGGCGTCGTTGAGGACGGCATCATCCCCACCTACTTCGGCTATGAGGCCGGCCAATCGTGCGTCGGCGATCATTTCGCGTGGTTCGTTGACAACTGCGTGCCGACTGACTATACAGAAGAAGCCCGATCCCGCGAGATTAGCATCCATCAACTCCTTGAGCAGAAGGCCGCCACCCAGCGGCCGGGTGAGCATGGCCTGGTGGCGCTGGACTGGTGGAACGGTAACCGTTCCGTGCTTGTCGATGTTGACCTGACCGGTCTGTTGCTGGGAAGCACGCTATCGACAAAGCCCGAGGATATCTACCGGGCGCTGATCGAAGCAACAGCATTCGGCACCCGTGTGATCATCGAGGCATTCGAGGACAACGGTGTGAAGGTGGATGAAATCGTCGCCTGCGGTGGGCTTCCGGACAAGAATCGGCTTCTGATGCAGATCTATTCCGATGTGACGGGCCGCGATATCAAAGTGGCCGCCGCCAAGCAGACAGGCGGGCTTGGCTCAGCAATGTTCGGCGCCGTTGCCGCGGGTCGGGCTGCTGGGGGCTATGACACGATCGTCGAAGCGGCCCAGAGGATGGCTCATCTCAAGGACGTCGTCTATCGCCCCGACAAGGAACACACCGAGGTCTACAACCGGATCTATGCCGAATACCTCCAATTGCACGATTACTTCGGCCTTGGGGCCAACGACGTGATGAAACGTTTGAAGAAACTGCGCCAGGAGGTGCTCGCAGGCACTGCCTGAGCGCCTTCCGTGGCTGCCTAAGAGGCTCGAAGCCCCGTTCAGTGCGAAGGTCTCCCTCCCCACGATGTCATCCGCGGGGAAGGGAGACTTTTGGTGTAGCAAAGCGCTCGGGCCTCGTTGACTCATTTACCCACAATCAAATCGATAGGAGCTAGTCAAGATGCTTGAACAACTGAAACAACAGCTCTATCAACTCCACATGGAACTGCCCAAGAACCAACTGGTCCGTTGGACGGGGGGCAACGTGAGCGCCAGGGACCCTGACGGCGGGCTGATCGTGATCAAACCCAGCGGCGTAATGTACGAAGAACTGCGCCCAGAGGACCACGTCGTTGTGAGCCTGGATGGCAGTATCGTCGAGGGCGATCTCAAACCGTCGTCCGATACAGCCAGCCATCTGTTCATCTACCGCCACAGGCCCGACGTCAACGGCATCGTGCATACCCACTCACCGTACGCCACGGCGTTCGCGGCGCTCGGCCGTCCAATCCCCGTATACCTGACGGCGATGGCCGATGAGTTCGGCGGCCCGATTCCCTGTGCGGGCTTCGCGCTCATCGGCACCGATGCCATCGGACAGCAGGTGGTTGACCACATCGGGGAATCACCAGCCGTCCTGCTCAAGAACCATGGCGTCTTCACCATCGGCTCTACCCCACGAGCTGCCGTGAAAGCTGCCGTGATGACTGAGGACGTGGCTCGCACTGTCTGGTTAGCCCTGCAGCTCGGCCAACCGGACGAGATACCCCCCGAGGATGTGACCAGACTCCACCATCGCTATACCCACGAATACGGCCAGTAAGCCAGCAAGAGATCCATGGCCCACTCAGATAAGTCAGCATCTCAGACCGAGCTCACCTACCGGAGGCTTCAGGTCCATCCAGTGTGTTGTACTAGTGGCAGTTCCTCCCTTTTCTGGTATAATGACGCTGCAAATGAGACTGGACATTGTACCCTGGGCGTTCCGCCCAGTTTCTGATGGAGGGTATAGGTGAGTTCGAGACCGAGAGGTAGTTCGTTTGTCATCTATCTGATTATTCTGTTTGCTATGGTCTTCCTGGCATACAGCTTCTACTCCCAACGCAGCCAGAGCGTGCTGGAGAAACCTCTGACCGATGTGGCTGCACTCGTGAACGATGGACAGGTCACAAGCATTCGGATTGAGGGAGACGCACTGCGACTCGAGTTGATCGACGGAAGTAACGTCATCTCGTACAAGGGCCCCGAATCCACCGCAATCGAGCAACTTGTTGCACTGGGTGTCACGCAGGACGCCCTGACCAGCGTGAAGATCGAAAATGTGCACCCGCCCGACTGGGCCGCTCTGCTGAGTGCGGGAGGATCCATCCTGCTCGTGATCGCCATGTTCGTTGGCGGCTATCTGCTGTTGAGACAGTTCCAGGGCGCCAACAACCAGGCCATCAGCTTCGGCAAGAGCCGCGCGCGGATGTATACCGGCGATCAGCCATCGGTCACTTTCGACGATGTGGCCGGCGTGGAAGAGGCCAAGAGTGACCTCCAGGAAGTCGTCGAGTTTCTCATGGAGCCTGAGAAGTTCGTCCAGCTCGGAGCGCGGATACCCAAAGGCGTTCTCCTGGTTGGGGCGCCCGGGACAGGGAAGACTTTGCTGGCCAAGGCGGTCAGCGGCGAGGCCGGTGTCCCCTTCTTCTCGATCTCAGGCTCAGAATTCGTCGAGATGTTTGTCGGCGTCGGTGCGTCACGCGTCAGGGATCTCTTCGAACAGGCCAAGCGCCACAGCCCGTGCATCGTCTTCCTGGACGAGATCGATGCAGTTGGTCGGCATCGTGGCGCCGGGCTGGGTGGGTCCCACGACGAGCGAGAACAAACGCTCAACCAGATCCTCGTCGAGATGGACGGGTTCGATACGGATACCAACGTCATCATCATGGCCGCTACAAACCGGCCGGACATTCTGGACCCGGCCCTGCTCCGGCCTGGGCGGTTTGATCGTCGCGTCATACTCGACCGACCCGATCTGAAGGGACGCGAGGAGATCTTCAAGGTGCATGTGCGCGGCAAACCAATCGACGACGATGTCGACCTCAACATCCTCGCGAAGTCGACCCCGGGGTTCGTCGGCGCCGACATTGAGAATATGGTCAACGAAGCCGCGATTCTGAGCGCGCGACGGAACAAAACCACGATCACGATGGCGGAATTCAGTGAATCGATCGAACGAGTGATCGCGGGGCCTGAACGCAAGAGCCGGGTGATCTCGAATGAAGAGAAGCGGATCACAGCTTATCATGAAGCTGGTCATGCCATCGTTGCGCACGTTCTGCCAAAGTGTGATCCAGTACACAAGGTGTCGATTGTATCTCGTGGGATGGCCGCCGGCTACACCATCTCACTCCCAGAGGAAGACCGCCGCCTGATCACCAAGGCGAAGTTCAAGGACGACCTCGCCTTCGCCCTTGGCGGGCGTGCTGCGGAGGAGCTGGTATTTGATGACATAACCACCGGGGCATCCAATGATCTGGAGCGCGTGACCGAGCTTGCTCGAGCGATGGTAACCCGCTATGGGATGAGTGACCGCCTGGGCCCGATGACCTTCGGGCAGAAGGAGGAGTTGGTCTTCCTGGGTAAGGAGATTGGTGAGCAGCGGGACTACAGTGAGACCGTCGCACAGGAGATCGATGAGGAAGTCAGGAAGATCGTGCACGGTGCTCACCAGACCGCCCGAGACACACTGGTCCAGCACATGGAGCAGCTTCACCGGGTCGCGGAGCGCCTGATCGAGATTGAGACACTGGATGCGGACGCGTTCAACGCGTTGATGGACGGCGACTCCAAGGATGGTCCGGACCACACACCGGAGAATCCTCCATCACTGTCCGATGTCGGCCCTAAGGCCACAAAGCCCGTGACCGATCATCCACAGACATCACTCGATCTGCCGCCGGCGCCGGCGCCAGCGTAGGTCTCACGTCGAATCCAGGATACGGCAAACAAATGGCCGACTGCTGAGCAGTCGGCCGTTCTGTTCTAGAGCGACATCGTCATATACAGATCGCCAAGCTCGAACCCACGCGACCGATAGTACCCTCGCGTCCCAACGGCAGCGATAACGGCCAATCGCCTGTATCCAGAATTCCGAGCGATGTCGCAAGCTGTCTCGATCAGGGCAGTGCCCAAGCCAGCATGTTGAATCGCACCGTCCTGCCGGTCTCCTAACTCCAGCGCCGGACCATAGACATGGACCTCACGGATTGTGGCACAGCCCGCAAGCTCCGAGACAGGCGACGCCACGTGAGGCAGCGAAAGCCGCGCGAAGCCCGCGATCCGGCTTGTCTGCGTGTTGTAGCTGAGGAAGACCTCTTGGGTTACGTCTGTGGCGTAGTCATACCGGTTCAGACTGAGGCAATCGGCATCCACGTTCTGTCCACGTATCTCACGGCACCGGATGCAGCGGCACGCCAAATCGTGTTGTTCCATATACTGCCTGACGATCTGGCGCAGGTTCGACTTCTTGACACCAGCTACGATGTTGGGAGCCGGGATATCTCGCATCAACCGGTTGACTCGACAGTAGGGTGGGATAAGCACCTTGCACCGAGCCAACAGCTCCACCAACGTTGCTTCATCATAGGGCTGGTACTCACCCCGCTCCCAGTAATCGTACAGTACTGTGTGCGACAAGAGCGACGTGGGGTAGATCTTCAGCTCGTCGGGCCGAAATGAGAGATTGTCCCACAATCGCCTGAAGTCGGCCAGATCACCTTCGGGCGTCGCGCCCAGCAGGTTCGGCATCCAGTGCGCCACAATCTTGAACCCTCCCAGACGCAACAGCCGCATCGCCTGACCCATATCGGCCACGGAATGCCCACGCCGGTTCAGCGTCAGAACGTGATCATCCAGACTCTGTACACCTACCTGCACCTTGGTCACGCCCAGCCGTCGCAGCCGCATGACTTCATCCAGCGTGACCTGGTCAGGGCGCGTCTCAACAACCAGACCAACGTTGCGGCGGGCCGCTGACTCATTCATCCGTTGAGCGTCCTCCAATGTCGTGCTGTCCACCTCGTTCAGTGCATCCAGGCATCGGCGCACGAACCATTCCTGATAGTCAGCGGGATATGAGGACCAGCTGCCTCCCAGAACCAATAGTTCGACCTTGTCCACATTATGTCCCGTCTCCGTGAGCGCTGTGATACGACTGGCCGTCTGCCGGAACGGATCGAACTCGTGAGAAGCTGCCCGCATCGCGCCCGGCTCATCCGGCAGGTAGCTCTTGGGCATGTGCTCGATCGTGGGACAGAAAATGCACTCTCCGGGACATGGATACGGTTTGGTCAACACGGTGACTGGAGCCACGCCGGAGATTGTGCGCGTCGGCTTGACGCGCAGATACCGAAGCAGTTCAAGGTCCGGCTCTTGTTGCACGCGCCCGCAATACTGCACGTATCCTCTCAACACCTGAGGCTTCGAGAGCATCCGCCCATCGGGAAGCGGATGCTGCCGCAATATCTGCGACAGATCCGGTCCCGGTGGGTCCGGAGCATCCCGGATATCGGCGAGGATCGCTTCGAGCAACTCGCTATATTCGGCAAGATCACGAGGCGCGCGGTGAATCATCGGCCCTCCCCTCGTCCGCTCACCACCACCCTGTGCACTGGCATCTTTCTTCAGAATGACCTTCCTCGGCGCTACTTTGCCTACTACATCAGCTGGGCTATAATGTGATGCGTGGATGAAACGACCACGACTCAACTTATTTTACTGAATCAGCGATTCTACGCTGCCTTCGCTGAGTCTTTTTCCAGCAGCCGTTCCGTTTTTGACCCAAGTCTTGCCTGCATTCTACCGTATGTTCCGGCGCGTGCAAGGCTTCTCGACGCCGGTTGCGGGAACGGCCGCCTCGCGCGTATACTGGATAGGGAACGCCCGAGCTCGACCTATCTGGGCCTGGATGCCGCAACCGGACTGCTTGAGATTGCCCAACACGAGGCACAGAATCTAGCTCACATCTCGGCGCAGTTCCAGGTTGCCGACCTGACTGAACCGGGATGGTCCAAGGGCCTGCCAGGCGCTCCCTTCGACGTAGCCGTGTGCCTGGCCGTTTTGCATCACATTCCCAGCTTCGAGCGACGCGCTGCAGTAGTCCAGGAAATGGCAAGCATCACAAAACGCAATGGAGCGCTGATCGTGTCGGCCTGGCAGTTCATGGATCATCCGCGCCTGCGGCGCAAGGTCGTGCCCTGGCAGTGTGCGGGTATTGCGCCCAATTCAGTCGATCCAGGCGACTACCTGCTGAACTGGCAACGTGATGGTTATGGATTGAGGTATTGCCATTTGATCGACGAGCGCGAAATGAGCGCTTTGGCTGCGGCAGCAGGAATGGAGGTGACGTCGACCTATCGCGCCGGCGGTCGCGAAGGCGACCTCGGACTGTATGCCCTGCTGGCACACCCGTCGCCACCCGATCTGTGAAATGACAGCACGGCTGCTGACCCACGCAGACCCACATTGAATGAAAGGAGAGGATTGATGCAAGTCTACTACGATAGCGACGCTGACCTGGGGGTTCTCCAGAACCGCAAAGTGGCTATCATTGGTTACGGCAATCAGGGACGCGCGCAGGCGATGAACTTGCGCGACAATGGCGTGGATGTGATCGTTGGAAGCATCCGCGACACCAGCTTCGCACGCTCCGAAGCCGATGGATTCGCCACATTCACCATTGAGGAAGCAGTGCAGACTGCGGACATCCTGTTTCTGCTCGTGCCTGACGAAGTACAGCGGAGCGTCTATGAGGGCAAAATCCTGCCCAAACTGAGACCCGGTCATACGCTGAACTTCGCCCACGGGTACAACATCCGTTTTGGGTACATCCACCCACCCCAGGGCGTCGACGTCATCATGGTGGCGCCGCGGATGATTGGCGTCGGTGTGCGGGAGCGGTTCGTGGCCGGCTCAGGGGCGCCCGCCTATGTCGCAGTTGAGCAGGACGCGACGGGCGCTGCGTGGAGCACCGCGCTCGCCATCGCCAAAGGCATCGGCGCAACACGCGTAGGCGCGTTGGGCATCACCTTTGCCCAAGAGACCGAGATGGACTTGTTCATGGAGCAGGGAGTCTGGCCCGTCATCACGCGGGTCTTGATACTGGCCTACGAGCTCCTGATCGAGAGGGGCTTCCCGCCCGAAGCCGTCGTACTGGAGATGTACGGGTCGGGCGAAGCTGCCGAGATCTTCCAAGAGATGGCCAACGTGGGGCTCTTCAAACAAATGAGCTTCCATTCCCAAACAAGCCAGTATGGCACACTATCCCGTGGCCCGCGCATGTTGCCTGACGCGTTCCTCGATCAGATGAAACAGGCGCTTGCTGAGATCCAAGACGGCCGCTTCGCGGAGGAATGGGAGGCCGAGCAGGCTGCCGGGTACCCACGATTCACACAACTGAAAACGTACGCTGCAGCGCACCCAATGAACGCCGTTGAGGAACAAGTCCGGAAGATCGTGAAGGGCGAGTAAGGACAACCAGATTCGGGCTATCCAGGAACGATAAGGCCTCGCCACGATGCAGCATATCTGCTGTGGCGAG
Source organism: Chloroflexota bacterium (assembly GCA_012514315.1). Taxonomy (GTDB): domain Bacteria; phylum Chloroflexota; class Anaerolineae; order B4-G1; family B4-G1; genus JAAZAN01. The sequence continues at coordinate 58,510 of JAAZAN010000087.1, read as the reverse complement.
GCCCCTACATCACCCGGTCACACGAGACCGATCTGTCTCCCACTAAGCTAGCGCGTCACCGTCACCTTCTTGAGGCCACGCGGACTGTCCACCTCATAGCCCTTGGCTTGAGTGATATGCAGCGCCAGCAGTTGGCCTGGAACGATGCACGTAAATGGCGAAAGCCATTCAGGAACTGTCACGGGCAAGCGGAGCGGTGTCGTAGCCAGGTTCAGCGCCTCGTCCTGATCTGAGATGACGATCAGCTCTGCTCCCCGCTCGGCCAACTCACCGGCCAACGCCATCATATCGGAGTAGACGGCCCCATCTGGCGCAATCACAATCGCTGGGAAGCCCTGGTCCACTATCGCCACCGGTCCATGCCGAAAGTCAGCCGATGAGTATGGTTCGACAACCATGTAAGTCTGTTCCTTGAGCTTAAGCGCGATTTCGAAAGCCGTGGAGTAGTTGTAACCTCGTCCGAGCACAACCGATTCGGTCGCATAGGTATAGCGCTGGGCATACCGCTCTATCGAGTCTTCCAGGTCCAGCGTCCGGGATACTGCGTCCGGCACACTACGAAGTAGATTGAGACGCTCCTCATCACCAGCCAACTGTACGGCCAGCAGCGCCAAAGCACCCAACTGAGCCGTGTAACTCTTGGTCGCAGCAACTGCCCGCTCGGGGCCGGCGCACACCGACAACACGAAATCAGCGGCAAGCGCCAAGGGGGAATCGGGCGCATTGGTCACAGCGACAGTGAGGGCTCCTTGACGCGCCCCCTCTTCGACCACAGCGATGATGTCGGGTGACTGCCCCGACTGGGACACCCCGATCACCACCGCGTCACTCAATCGCGGCGGCGCGTGATAGATACTGAACAGCGAAGGAGTCGCCAGACTGACCCGTAGATGGTTGAGCGCCCCGAACAAGTACTGCGCGTATCGCGAGGCGTTGTCGGATGTTCCTCGCGCTGCCATTACCACACAGGATGTATCTCTGTCACGGATTGCACGGGCAATCTCCATCGCGGCTGCCACCTGCTCGTCGAAGAGACGTCTCAGCACCTGAGGCTGCTCACGAATTTCGTCCTGTAGGAGGCTCATAATCCCAGCTCCTTCTCTGCTGCAACTCAGCAGCTTCTAGACGCGCAGAATACCACCCTCTACCAGCCCCACCAGGAGCGGCGCTCCCTCATCCAAACCCTGAGGCGCCAAGACACAAGAGAAGCCTTCCGCCTCCGTCTGGACATGCCATTCATTCCATGTCTTGCCGCCATCCCGGGAAATCATGAAAGCCGTGCTCAGCATCATCAGAATATGGGGCTTGGCGGGAAAGTCGGGCGACAACAGGACTCCGTTGACGGCTTCATCAACGCCATCCACGCTGATCCGCTTCCAAGTCTTGCCTGCATCCTCCGAACGGAAGAGCCCATGCGCCTCTGTACCTGCGAACAGCGTCCGATCGTTCTCGAAATCAGGCGAGAGCGCCAGGCTCAGTACCGGTGCGTACTCGATTGGGAACTCCACCTCTCGCCACGCACGCCCTCCGTTGCTGCTGCGAAACACACCTGTCTCTGAACCGACGAAGAGTGTCTCATCGGCCGCATAGGCCGGAGATATGGCCATAGCCAGGATGTGCAGATCCAGCAGGCCGAAATTCCAGCGTGACCAATGCACACCGCGGTATGCGGAACGGAAGACACCGTCCTCCATCGAGCCGGCCAACAGCACCCCATCGCGAGCGAAATTCGGCGAGATGACCAGTGTCGACACCAGCGGGGGTGGCGAAGGCAACATCGCGACGTTCCAGTCGGCGCCTCCGTTGACGGAGCGCAGGATGCCCCCAGGCGCCCCGGCAAACACACTCTGGTCGGAAACGAAATCGGGGGACACAGCAACGGCCAAGGTAGCTAGAGGGGCCTCAAGATTCAACGACCCATAGGCATACTGCCAAGACTCACCGCGATCCTCTGAGCGGAAAAGGCCGGAACGACAGGCCGCGAAGCAGATACCATCCTCAGCATAATTGGGCGACGCAGCCAATGCATAGACAGCGCTTGGTGTGTGGATATCTTCAGTCATAGCGTTCACTCTCTTCTCATTCCCTATCCAACTACGGGTTCATCGATTCCGGGGGCTTCTTACGGTGGATCAGAACATCCACAGTTAGCGCGAGAGCCGCAGTCTGAATCGCCCCGTGAAGGGCTGCCTTCGTCACAGCGACCGAGTCGAAGATACCGGCCTCACGCATGTTCACAACCTGCGCCTTCCTGACATCGAAACCATGGCCCGGCCCTGCCAACCGCACCTCCGCCATCGTCTCATCGGGATTGAATCCTGCATTCTCAATGATCACGCGCATAGGCTCCTCAAGCGCACGTAACAGGATGCGGTAAGCCATTTGCTCGTCAAAGCTCGTGGACTCATCCAGAAGACTCCTCACCGTCGGCCGACAGTCCATAAGCGCTACGCCGCCTCCAGGCACGACCCCTTCGCGCACGGCGCCACGCAGGGCTTCAGCCGTGCGATTGGCCAACTCCTTACGCATCTCGATCTCAGACTCGGTCATCCCGCCCACCCACAGCGTAGCGGATCCTCCCATCAGCTTACCGATGCGCTCCTGGAGATTCCGGCGCACCTCAGGATCAGTCGCCTTCCTATGGGCCTCACGCAACTTCGCGATATGCTCACGCAGCGCACGGGGATCGCCCTGTCCACCGACGATACCCAGATTGAAGCGATCGATCCAGGCCCGGCGAGCCCGTCCCAGATCGGACAGCTTCACTTTGTCAATCCTCTCACCGGCACTGCTCCGGAACGCTCGTCCACCAGTTAGGGTCGCGATATCCTCCAGAGCACCAGCCACGTCCGCGATAACCAGCCCCGGAACCTTGGTTACGACGGTCTGAAACTTCTCATTCTTTCTGTTGTTGACAAGCACCAGAGCGGTTGCACCCTCTGAGAGCGTCTTCGAGATGACCAGTAGACCACCGACTCCCGCCTTCATCGCAATGGTCATAGCAGGAACAAGCTCACGAGGATCCTCGATCTGAACATCACTGATCAGAATCGCTGCATCGTCCAGTTGGGTCCGATATCGGGCCTCGTCTGTGAGGAAGTCGCGGGAGAAAGGTTGGCTCTTCCAGTACATGCCCTCGACGTATTCACGCTCGAGGTCCCGTCCGCGCCCAGAGCGTGTCTCGAGGCGCCCATATTCCCCGATGATGTCGAAGATCTCCCCAAGCAATCGCGCCAGAGCGGCGTCATAGCAGATCGATTCGGCAATGTGAGTCAGTGCTTCCTGGCCCTCAACCGAAACAGCCATCTGCTCTAGCTCAGAGAATACAATGCGCATACCTCTCTCGAGGTTCCGGCGCAGCATCATCGCATTGCCACCGGAAACAATGTACTTGACACCCTGCCTGAAGATCGACTGCAGGAGGACGGCCGCTGTCGCTGTCCCATCGCCCACCTGCTCATGAAGGCGCCACAGCAACTGGCGGACGAGCATCGCGCCCATATCTTCATCACGATCAGCGATCTGGATGATCCGGCGCATGATTACTCCGCCATCATCCAGCAACTCCGGCGGCTTGTCTCCGATCGTCTTCTCCAACGCTACAATACGGGGCAGGGGCCCCAGAGTCGGGCGGATCGCGTTGACCATTGTGTCGATACCGCCCTGCAGGGTCTCGTACGTCTTGGGTTGAAAAATGACTCGTCGTGTTCTCGACATATATCGGCCACCTCAATCTACTGAATGTCGTCCACTGCTACAGCGATCACGCCCCGTGTGCGGCGATACTCAACCTCATTCATCTGAGGGTCATCACAACACATACGATGCGCTGCCTCTCAGAACTGGCAAGGCCCCACGATATCAACCGTGGGGCCCCTGAAGGAAAACGCCCCGGAAACTACCAGGAACATAGTATAACCCTATTGAACGGATAAGTCAACATTGATGGAAGCTTGACAGCGTCTCCTGGCATGTTATCATACAGGCCATTCTTAGCTGCCTGCGTCTGTTTAGGGATGTGAATGACTCGACGGTATCTTTGGCTGCGGCTCGTACTGGCAGTCGCCCTTATTCTCCCACTGGTGACGCACCTGACCAGACCCAAGGCGGTCTGGTCAGCGGGTATTCCAGACCCCCGGTTTGGCGTCGTCGAGGCCTATACCGCGCCTGGCGCCGCCACTGCCTTGGGTGCAGGCTGGACGCGGATCACATTCTACTGGAATCAGATTCAGCGAGAGTCCGCAGCCGAATGGAACATCCTGCCGGTCTCCGATCAGGCTCTGGCAACGGAGATAGCACAGGGTCGACAGGTCGTCGGATTGCTCGTGACCACACCCGGTTGGGCCACGGATCTCGGACGCGGCGCCGGTGTACCTCAAGGTCTGTACCTCCCTCCAGACGATCCCAACAATCACTGGGCCAATTTCGTCCGCACGATTGTCGGTCGCTATGCCGGCCGTATCGATCACTGGATCATCTGGAACGAACCCGACATTCCAGCGAGTTCGCCCGATCTATCCTGGGGCGGGTCTGTCCATGATTACCTGCAGCTGCTGCGGGTCGCCTACGCCGTTACGAAGGCAACCAATCCCGCAGCTGTCGTCCATCTCGCTGCCTTCACACACCATCACGATCAACACTGGTTCGGGCGATTTCTCGATGCGCTGACGGCGGACACGAACGCGCCGGCAAACAATTACTACTTCGACATCGTATCGCTCAACCTGTTTCACGACGCCGAGACCATCTATGACATCATCGCGCACTATGCCAATATGATGCGCGGGCGCGGCATCAACAAGCCGGTCTGGATCACTGAGACAAACGCCTACCTATCGCGCGTGTCACCAGAACAACAAGCCATGTTCATGATCCATGGCTTCAGCCTAGAGATTGCTGCCGGCGCCCAGCGTATCGCGGTGTACAAGATGTCTGATCTGGACACCGACCAGGAGGCCGACCCCGAGCCGTTCGGCCTGGTTACCCTGGATGGCAGTCGGCGTCCGGCGTTCACGGCTTACCAGGTCGCCACCACGCATCTCGCGGGGTTTCGAGGCGGTACCTGGGACCGTCGTGATGAGATCTCGTTGGTAACCATCGATCGTGGCAATCGAACCACAACGGTGGTCTGGTCTCGCACACCAGAACCACAGGTGGCCATGGTCCCCGCCAGAGGCACCCAGGCGCTTCTGGTGAATATCTGGGGGGGGGCGCGCAGGGTCTATCCGGATCGGGGCTACTACTTCGTGGAGTTACCTGGGATGGACTGCACGAACTGGTGCCAGATGGGAGGCGAGCCGTTCATGTTGGTCGAGGAAGCACCTGCAAGCGCACGCACCGCGGAAATCCCCGCTTCCCCCACTCCACCGCCGCCTTCCCCGGATGTGACAGCCGGCGCGACTGCGGACCCGGGCACATTGCCAACTGCCACACCCACCGCCTCGCCGACATCAACTGCCACACCCACCGCCTCGCCGACATCAACTCATACCCCCACGGCAACGTGCACGCCGACACCAACGGCCACGGCGCCAGCCACGCCCGAACCGACGCACACACCGACATCGACGCCGTCAGCAACCCCATCGCCAACTCCGACAGCCTCACCTGGCATCAGAATCGGCTCTCCAGGGGCATCGCTGCCCATCTTCGTCGCGCTCGCAGTGGTCATTGGAGGAGGGCTTGCCGCCTACAGGCGGCGCCGGTTTCAGGCACGTGATGACCAGGCTGCGGAAACGGGTGATACCGTCGAAGAGCGGGACATCGACTGAATGGCCGTGCCGGTATGACTGGGCCCATCCGTCCGACTGAAGCGCGCCCTCGCATCGGCCGACTGATTCTCGAGTCGCCGTTTGTCTTGGCCCCTATGGCAGGCTACACACGTCTGCCGTTTCGTATGCTATGTCGTCGCTATCACTGCGGGCTAGTGTTCACCGAGGTGACCACATCCGAGGGCATCCGCCGTCAGTCAGCTCAGTCACTCCACTACCTTGAGTCCACGCCTGCAGAGCGTCCGATAGCCGCTCATATCTACGGCTCAAATCCCGCCGTGATGGCGCAGGCCGCACGGACTATCGAAGCGCTTCAGCGCTTCGACCTGATCGACATCAACTGTGGCTGCCCTGTCCCCAAGGTGACCCGCAGCGGCGCTGGCGTCGCCCTGATGCGCAGCCCAAAGAAGGTGCAGCAGATCGTCGATGCGGTGTCCAGCGCCGTATCATTACCGGTGACAATCAAGACGCGACTCGGCCTCTCCCCTGATCTACCCAACATATCCGAGGTCGCCCAGGCGGCTGAGGAGGGAGGAGCCAGCGCTATCTTCATCCATGCACGGTTTGCCTCCGACGTCCACAGTGGCCCACCTCATCTGGAGGCTCTGGCACGAGTCAAGGCAGAGCGTTCAATCCCCGTTTTTGGCAACGGCGGTGTGACCTGTGCGGCGCATGCCATCACCATGATGTGCGAAACAGGGATCGATGGTGTCATGATCGGCCGTGGGGCACTGGGCAACCCGTGGATATTCGCCGAGTGTCACGCGCTGCTCGCTGGAGGTTTGTACCAGGCCCCAAACCTAGCCGAACGCCGCGCCGTTATCGTGGAGCATCTGCACTGCCTACACGAGTTGATGCTAATGGAGAACGAGTTCCGGCGCCGCCGCAATCACACTGCTGAACAGGCAACGTGCCGGAAGTTCCGTGGTCATCTCATGGAATACCTGGCCGGTATGCAGGGTCTGTCCGCGCTTCGAAGGGAGCTTATGACGCTCGACTCGCTCGATGCGTTGGTCTCGGCGATTGACAGAGTCTTGGCCTGCAATCCGGACACCCCCTAGGTTCGGGCCACAGTGCGAAAGATCTGCCTCGGCCCTTGTCTCCACCCATCATCGGCGCAATCTATATGCAGAGCCGATACGGCGGAACACAACATTTTGACCTATCCATAGCAATGAGTATACTGACGGCAAGGCAACTCGAATGCAGGTTGAGGGTTACTATTTGTGAATTGCCAGACCGTTTTCAGTGGTCGAAAGCCCTCATCGCGAGGGCGAGCCGATGTGTTGTAATGATTGCTGAGTGCAATCGAAGAGGCCATTCATCACGCAGATGGAGAGGGGGTACTATGCTCACAGATCGGATCATCGGTGCATTCACATTCCGTCGCGAGGTCTATGCTGAGGTTGAGAAGGACACATCATTCACCTCAACCGCCTGGGTTATCGTCATCGTAGTTGCGTTTCTGAACCAGCTTGGAGCACGTGCATCTGGCCGAATCGGTCAATGGCTGATGGGCGCAATCATTGGCACGGCTTTCGCAGTCGCAGCCTTTGCCCTGGCAGCGTTCATCATCAGCTGGGTCGGCAAGCAACTCTTTCACGCTGAGGTCGACTTCAGCGAGATGGTTCGCACTCTGGGTCTGGCATACGTCTGGAACGTTGTTGGCGTCATTGGGATACTCTCAGTGTTCTCCGCGGCGCTCACGTGCGTCCTGAGCCCTGCACTCGTTCTGGCGGCGGTTCTCGGATTTGTCAGTTGGCTCCTGGCAACCAAAGAGGCCCTGGACCTGGAGTGGGGCCAGACCATTGTGACTGTCGTCATCGGCATGATCATCTCGTGGGTCGTGACCCTCATCGCTGGCGTCTTTCTCGGTCTCCTCGGAATCGCAGCCGGTTGAGCTCAACGCCCACTGAATTGATAGCTAACTTCTGCCTGCATTGTACCAGGAGAGCCGCTCTAGTGGAGTGGCTCTCCTGCTTTCAGCAACGCTCGTGTCGCCGGAATCAGCGTCCTGGCTCCTTCGGAATGCTCCCGCTCCAACCTACCGGAGCACCGCGTCGTCGTGATTGACCAGTATGGGAAGTGCCGCTATACTTAGTTCCGAACCACCAGGGCTCATTGCGGTAGCAGGACAACCGTGCCCTGGGAAAGAAGGGTGACACTATGGCAGGAAGCGTTCTGGTACCCATTGCTGATGGCACCGAGGAAATCGAGGCTACATGCATCATCGATGTGTTGAGGCGCGCACAGGCTGCTGTGACCGTCGCATCAGTCGACGCGCTACAGATTACGGCATCACGCGGCACGCGGATTGTCGCTGACTGCCTGATCGATGATTGTGCGAATGAGATCTACGACCTGATCGCGTTGCCCGGCGGTATGCCCGGAGCCGAGCATCTGCGCGATTCGAAGACCCTTGTGGCGCTGTTGACCGATCAGCAGGATAACGGACGGATGGTCGGAGCGATATGCGCTGCTCCGGTAGTCGTACTCCAGCATCACGGCCTTCTCGCCGGGCACCGTGCGACGTGCCACCCAAGCTTCGCCGATCAGCTCCAGAACACCAGGGCGATTGAGCAACGGGTTGTGGTTGACGGCAACTGTATCACCAGCCGCGGCCCTGGAACTGCCCTCGAATTCGCCGTCAAGCTGGTACAGATGCTCTACGGCGAAGGGACAGCGAACGAGATTGCCAGGGCGATGCTGATGGCGCAGCGTTGACTGCCGGTCGTGCACTGTGGACGTGAGGGTCATTCGGAGCAAAGCGCGTCAGAAGACGGTCAGCGCTCGCATGGTCGATGGCGTCTGTGAGATTCGCGCACCATACGCCATTGACGAAGCCGAGCTGAAGCCCATCATCGAGAATCTGATCCGCCGGCTGCAGAAGAAGCAAGCCAGAGAGTCCCTTGACGACAACGCTCTCGAACGTCGGGCACAATGGCTGAACGAGCGCTACTTCGACGGCAAACTGCAGTGGAGTTCCATTCGCTGGGTGGCCAATCAGCGTAAGCGAGCCGGGAGTTGCACACCTGCGCTGGGTACGATCCGCATTTCCAGCCGAATGGCTACCGTCCCGGCATTCGTCAGGGACTATGTCATCGTGCACGAACTCGCCCATCTGATTGAACCTCAGCACAGTCCTCGATTCTGGAAACTCCTCAACAAGTACCCTCGGACGGAACGAGCCAGGGGCTACCTCATGGCCCTCGGTGCAGAAGATGTCGAGGATCTAGAGGAGTAACCCGTCGCTGTACCGTCGCTCACGATGAAACGAGGTAGCATATGACATCGGCATGGTCGCTCCAACGTGGAACTCAGGTGTTCCGAGGCCAGACAGGGATCGTAATCCCTGTCTACTTTCCCCAGGATATCGACATCTCCTGCGGAACAGACCTGCTTCACGATACTGTATCCGCCTATTGTGAGCACGTCACGGCGCCCTCTACCATCTGTCTTAGCGTAGATGGCGAGGCCTTTGGAGGGGATGTCGCGCTATCGATTACTGAGAAGTTCGGAACACAGATCTGCATCGCGCCCGTCAACCAGGGAAAGCTCAGAAGCGCTGCTCTGGGCGTTCAACGCCTGCTCGACAATCCACACCTAACGCACTTCGCCATTGTCGACCAAGACGGTGATCATTTCCCCAATGAGCTACTCAATCTCATACGGGCAGCACTGCATATCTCTTCGGAAGCATTGACCGATCGCACCCTGGTGCTTGGTCAGCGTCTCTCCCGTCATCACCCAATGGGCTTCTTCCGGGGCGAATTGGAGGAGCTAGCCGATCGCACTATGTTGGATGCGCTTGCTTATCATGCAGTACAGAGCGGCCAGCCTCTCCATCTGGAGTATGCTAACGCAGTCGCTGAGTTCCCTGATTTCCATTCGGGTTTCAAGCTGTTTACACGCGCCAGCGCCGAAGATGTGTTTGTCCAGATTCCCCCCCGACTGGAGGGTGTCTCCGACCGGTGCGTATACCACCACGCATGCGAGGCAGTGATGGTCGTCGAGGCGATCCTGGCTGGCGCATATCTGGGCGTGGTGCGTAGAAACACCACCAACGATCAGCCCATCTCCACATTCAACCTGTACAGCCACGGTCAGCTCACAGCCGATATGATTATCTGGCCCTGCAAACGGCTTGGGGTGCCGGCAGTGTTTGTCCAACAGTGGCTGGCCAACCACATCACACGGCTGCTGTTAGCCACGCTGGCGCCGGACGGTAAAGCTGTGCTGGATGAAGTCAGACGCCTGGTTCTTGCCTCGTATTCCGAGGACGTGTCAGCCAGTCGGGTCACCAGTCTGCAACCGCCATTCCTGTAGAGGTGATCTCTCAAATGCGACTTGATGAGCTGCTGCATCACATCCGTGAACCCGAGTGCCTGGAAGCACTGCAGGATCACTGGGACGAATCCGTGCGCACCCTGCCCGAAGGGGGACCTGCCTTTCTCTATCCTGACACAATTGCGATCAGTCGGACATGGGGAGGATTGGGAAGCGAGGCACAGCCTGCCCTCGTCCGAGCAGCCCATCGCATACTGAATGACCCTGCACTGACACATCTTGCGTGGCACTGCTACCGCCAGACATTTGAATATCCCGAAGGCATCGACGGCGCCCGGTGGCCCAGATTACAGGGGGTTCTCGGGGATCTTTCTGGCACATTCTACTTGCTGGTGACAATGGCCGCAGTGCCACGAATACGCGCGAAGCACCAGGAAATGGGCGTTGGTGAGGCAGTCACACGGGATACTTGCCGCGTGGTGGAGAGCCTCTGCACTTACTACCGCAAGGCACACGATGGTCAGTACGGCGCCTACCCGCATCAGGTATACTGGCCTCGCCGCCATACAGACGGGCTCTTGTTTCGCATCGGCCGTCTGGAGTATTTCCTGACCACCTTCAGAGAATACGGCGCCTCGTGCTCCGTCTACCGAAACCGCGTGACTGGCGAGACGATCGCTCTGGCCCCGCACGGTTGGTGTATGACGCCAGCCGGTTTCCGGCACAGCGCCGTGGACAGCCCTTGTGACGATGGACGCTGGACAACCTCGCTCACCCACGATGTCCATCAAATCACGGGTTACCCTCTTTCGCCGGCAGGCTATGCTATCCGGCGCCGAGTATCGCTTCAGCTCGATGTCTGGTCACCCGCGCTCACTCAGGATGACTGGGTATTGAGTATGCACATACCGGCTGGGGATCCTCTGACGCCGGACGTGTTTATCTCCTCCTTGCGCCGCGCCCGGGCGTTCTTCGACCGGTACTTCCCTGCCACACCGTCGAAGGCAATAGCGTGCTCATCCTGGATCTTCAGCCCAATCCTGGAACAGCTTCTGCCCGCGACCAGCAATCTGGTCCGCAATCTGCGAGAAGTCTATCTGCTGCCGGCGCCGCGACACGGCCCGCACGATGGCCTCTGGTTCATATTCGTGCAGGATACGGGCAACCACCGGATACTTGACCTGTCCACCGCCGAGGCACACACCAGCCTTGAGCGAAATATCCTCGACTATCTCCGGACTGGGGGCATCTGGCGCTGCGGGGATATGTTCGTCCTCAATGAAGATCTGGACCGCCTCGGCACGCAGTTCTACCGATCCCACTGGACTGCACCGGCCTGACCCACTGCGCGCCAGCAGGTCCGACAGAGGACAACCACTCCGGTTGCCCTCCGTGACACCGGCGGAATCGGGAGCACGTGAGGGGGCTCAGTTCACTCTGTCCACATTCGGCTCAGGCAGGCCTAAGTGAAGAGCGCCTGCAGCCTCATAGCGACCATCATATCTCCGACGACCTTGATCTTTCCTTGCATAAACGCCGCGATCGGGTTAAGGCTACCACTCAGCATAGCCTGGAGATCACTGGCCTCCATCCGGAAAGTCAAATCTGGCGATGATGGCGCCCCCTGAGCGACACTAAGGCGGCCGTCGACGATTGTGAGTATCCAGTCCCCCCCGCCTTCCCCAGACAGCTCGAAGTGGGCTACGGTGTTCACTCCGGCCAGCTTCTGCGGATCAACCAGGTCCGGCAAGGCTTCGAGTGCTTGCGTGACGTCTGTCGAGTTCATCTGGATCTCCTTCTGAACAAATCACTGCGTTGGTCCTCGGAAATGGTCAACGCACGGGCTCCACGGATCCTGGCTCAACGACTACGGGCTGCATTTCCTCCCAGTTTCGGCCGATCTTGAAGTCGGCCTTGAGCGGCGCATCAAGATCGAATGCGCTCTCCATGATCTCGCGCATCAGAGGAGCGACAACCGTGATCTCATCATCCGGAGTCTCCAAAACCAGATCATCGTGCACTTGGAGAATCAGACGGGCCCCGAGACCCCGTCCCTGCAACGCCTCGTACAGACGGATCATCGCCATCTTGATGATATCGGCCGCGCTCCCCTGAATAGGCGCATTGATTGCCATACGCTCGGCGCCCTGTCGCACAACGTGCGGAGCCTGACTACCCGGCTGAAGCTCGGGAAAGTATCGTCGCCTTCCCAGCAGTGTCTCCACGTAACCCTGGCGTGTTGCCAGTACCTTCGTCTGCTGGATGTACTCCGCCACTCGGGGGAAACGATCGAAGTACGTCTTGATGAAATCCTCCGCCTCTGGCTGGGTCAAGCCCGTCGCTCGCGAGAGTCCATACGCCGTCTGTCCATAGGACAGGCCAAAGTTGACGGCTTTTGCCACGCGACGCATATCGGCAGACACCTCGTGGAGCGGTACTCCCATAATAGCCGCAGCCGTACTGGCGTGAATGTCCTCGCCGCGGGCGAAAGCGCTGAGCAGTCCTTCATCGCCTGAGATATGTGCCATGACGCGCAACTCAACCTGTGAGTAGTCCGCGGAGACGAGCTGATACCCCTCCCGCGCGATGAAGGCGCGCCGCACCTGCTTTCCGAGTGGGGTTCGGATCGGTATATTCTGCAGGTTGGGATTGCTCGAGCTGATCCGACCTGTCACCGCCCCTGTCTGGTTGTACGACGTATGTAGACGCCCCGTCTTCGGGTTCACCAACTGCGGCAAGGCATCGAGGTAGGTCGACTTCAGCTTAGCCAGTTCACGATGCTCGAGAATCAGATCGATGACCGGATGCTGACCCTGCAATCGCTCGAGGACCTCAGCCGCCGTCGAGTAATGTCCAGACTTGGTCCGACGCAGCCCTTGGGTGGGCAGACCGAGCGTCTGGAAGAGTGCATCAGAGAGCTGTTGTGTCGAGTTCACGTTCAACGGGTACCCGACCAAATCCTGAATTTGGGCTTCCAGTTCCTGCAGCCGCTGTTCCATTTCGGAAGACATCTGTGCCAGCAGAGTGGTGTCAATCAGAACACCCGTCATCTCCATCGACGCCAGCACCTGTATCAAGGGCATTTCTACGTCGGTGAAGAGCGACCAGGCGTGTTTTTCGTCCAGATCTGCTTGGAGAACGGGAACAAGCCGACACGTCATGTCCGCATCGGCACACGCGTATGACACAACCTGTGCTACCGGCACCTCGTTCATCGCGATCTGATCACGCCCTGAACCGATTAGATTCGTTATGGGCGTCATCTCCTGCTTCAACCTGGCCCAAGCCAGGTTCTTCAACCCCAGGTTCTTCGACATCGGATCGCTCAGCCACTCCGCGATCATCGTATCGAACCCCAGTCCTTTGACCTTCATACCGGCCAGTTCCAACACGCTGAAATCGTATTTCAGGTTATGCCCGTACTTGGGCAGATCGGCCCGGCCGAACAAAGGCTGAAGGATCTCACGCACATCCTCCCAAGACAAAGATGGGTCGTCCGGCGGCGCCAAGAGTGGAACATAGTATGCCCGTTCCGCTCGATCTGTCATCGCGATTCCGACCAGTCGAGCCGACATCGGATCGGTGCCCGTTGTCTCAGTGTCAAAGGTGAGCGCCGCGGCTTGGCCCAGCTCCTCGCTTAACAGACGCAGTTCGTCCAGGTCGGCGACAGCTCGATAGTCAGCCTCAGACGCTTTCGGCGGCATCCCACCAGCCTGCTCGAACATACTGAGTTGTTGTATCCCACCTGCAGACACGGGTCGTCCCGCTGGCGGAAGGCGCTCGATCAGTGTACGGAACTCCAGTTTGTGGAACAGATCTAGCACCTGCTCTCGATCGAAGCCAGACACCAGACATGTCTGTGGATCCATCTGCACTGGTGCATCGCGCAGAATCCTGCCCAGCCTGCGACTGAGATATGCTTGCTCCCGTCCCTCCTCAAGCTTCTTGCGAAAGCGAGACGGAATGTCGTCCAGGTGCTCGTAGATGGCATCAAGCGAGCCATACTCCTGCAGGAGCGCGACGGCTGTCTTCTCTCCAACGCCGCTGACCCCCGGGATATTGTCCGACTTATCACCCACCAACGCCTTATAGTCAAGGAGCTGCTCAGGCTCAAGCCCATACCGTTGCCTGACCGCCTCGGGATCATACACAACCGTGTCGGAGAATCGCCATCGCGAGGTCAACACCCTGGTATGCTCATCCACCAGCTGCAGGAGATCCGTGTCACCGGTCACGATCAACGTATCCAGGCCCTGCTTTTCCGCCTGGAGGGAGAGTGTCCCTAACAGATCATCTGCCTCGTACCCTTCCTCCTCGAAGATGGGGATACGAAGCGCCCCGACCACCTCGCGAATACGATCCATCTGCACGCGCATCTCTTCGGGCATCTTCGACCGATGCGCCTTGTACTCAGGGTAAATGTCATAGCGGAACGTACCGCCTTTGTCGAACGTCACGGCAACGAAGGCGGGCTTCTCATCCTGAAGAACACCGAGCAACATCGATGTGAAACCAAAAACAGCGTTTGTTAACTCGCCCTGAGATGTCCGCATATCAACCGGTAGGGCGTGGAAAGCGCGATAGGCCAGCGCATGACCATCAATCAACACGAGGAGTTTCTCAGTCATACATCTCCTTGACAAGCAAACTGGTCAATGCTTTCGCTGTCTTCTTGGCGCGATGCCGAATGATGCCCAACGGCATATTGGGCGGAACCGCCGCCGATAGGATGAGATTCCCGTGGATCGCCAACGAGTAAAGCAGGTACTCTCCTCCATCGAGACTCTGTTCGAATTTCAGCATCTCTCTTCCCAAAATCTCTGCCACATGCACCGAGGTACGCCATCCATCGGCCACAGCGTGTGCCAATGTACCAGCCTCATCGTCGGATAACCTCCCCACGTGAGCGACTGATCGATCGTCAGCAGTGAGCAGCACGGCATCCGCATTGAGCTCCATCGAAAGCATGCCAATCGTGCGACTCACTTCGATCGAGTTCGCATCCAACGCGAGCTGTTCCCGGGGCTGCGGAAGGTTATCTGATCTCAGCGGCAGCGACTTGACAGGAAGCGCCAGGACTTCGGCAAGACGCCCCGGCAAGTCAGGGAGAAAGAACGGCTTGGAGAGTACGCCCTGTACGTCCAGCCCTGCAGCATCTGGGGGAAGCAGACCATCCTCAAGAGGGACAAGTATGAGCCGGATGTCCGGCTGCAGTTGACGCAATTGCCGCGCGATATCTACCCCATCCTCGTCATACAGGCCGAGATCGATGATTGCGAGATCGAACTCACGCGTAGCCGCCGCACGCACCGCCGCTGGACCCTGGCGCAGACACACAATACTGTAAGACGTGAATCGTTCCAGATAGTCCTGCAACAACGTGGAAAACGCCACGTCACTGTCGACAATCAATATGTTGCGTCTCTCACTCAAGATCGACTCCCAGGCAACAGTGATCCCAAGCGCATTCTACCGGTGACGCGAGCAAAAGTCAATCCCGCAGGACTTGCCCTGTGTCAGAGTCTGAAAAAACAAACCAACAGACCGTCGAAAGCGGCGTTCAGACTGGACTTATACTCTTATACATGCTATACTAGCCTGTCTCACGATCACTCTGGGTTGATCACGTTGGACGCTCAGATTTGTCTTACGCGAAACGCATGGGGGCCGTAGCCTGACAGATGCACCACGACATAATTCGAGCGGTAACAGATTCGCGGTTTGTGAAGCGACATCACCTTCGCCCTGCACTATGCATAGTGACCTAGTGTCTCCAACAGGATGAATATGGAACTCAGACAATACGTCGCCGTAGTGCTCAAGTTCTTCTGGCTGATCTTGCTGACAACGATCGTGGCAGGCGCCGGTGCGTTCTACTACACGAGCACACAACCCACTCTCTACCAGTCAACGACGACGTTGCAGATCAGCCAAGCCAACGATCCAACGACATCAGACCCCTATGCAGTCAACGCACAGCGCACGGTCCAGGGGACAGCCGCCGTGTTTGCAGCGAAACTCCAATCGCCGCTGTTCCTCACGAAGGTGCGGGATCGGCTGGGATTGGGTGATATGCCCATCGGCAAGCTGCTGAGTGTGGCCCAAGTCGGCGAGACCCGTTTCGTGCGAATTACGGCGAAGACCGAGGATCCCGGGCTCTCGCAGGCGCTGGCGGACACCGTTTCACAGATCCTCATTGAAGAGGAGACGGGCTACCAGCAAGCACGCTTCCAGGAAGGGCTGGACGGACTGCAGGCGCAGATCGATGCGCTTGAGGCAAAGATCACGGCCACGCAGGTGGATATTGCCACTCTGGGTACGCCCGAAACATCCGAGTTCGTACGCCTGGAACGTGCACGGCTGGAGAGTGAACTCAACCGGGACCAGCTCCGGTTGATGACGCTGCTGTCCAGTGCAGAGGATTTCCGACTCGCGATGGCGCGCTACACCGACTACGTTTCGATCTACACGCCTGCCATCGCACAGACCGAGCCGGTACCCTCGAAGACACTGCAGAACACCGCGCTGGGTCTGGCAACTGGCCTGATGGTGGGCGTGGGTGTGGCATTCCTGATAGACTACCTTGATGACACGATCCACGCCCCAGACGACGTGAAGGGCATGCTCGGCGTCAGCGTACTGGGCGGCCTACCTTCGCTACGTTCGGAAGACCAAGACGTGGGCGTTGTGGTGGATAAGGAACCGTTCACGCCCGTTGCAGAAGCGTTCCGCAATCTGCGTACGAGCATCCAGTTCGCAGCAGTGGACGGTCCACTGCGGACGCTACTGATTTCCAGCCCACTGGCGGCCGAGGGCAAGACGTTCACAGCGGCCAACCTTGCAGCCGTGCTGGCCCAGGGAGGGCAGCGAGTGATCCTCGTCGACTGTGACCTGCGCAAGCCGATGCAGCATCACATGTTCGAACTCCCTCGGGAACCCGGTGTGACCTCGGTGCTGCTTCATCCTGAACAGCGAGCTGAAGCGTTACGGGACACGGGCATCGAACACCTGAGAGTGATGCCCGCAGGGGCCCGAACACACAATCCCGCGGAGTTACTGGCATCAAGTGCGTTCCACTCACTGGTTAGTTGGCTGGGCGAACAAGCGGATGTGGTGATTCTCGATAGCGCCCCTCTACTGGCGGTGGCCGACGCGGCTATACTGGCGAATACGTGCGACGGAACAGTGCTGGTAGTGGAAGCAAACGAAACACGCCTTCCCGTGGCGGCACAGGCGCTGGAACGGCTTGCCACAGTCGAAGCTCGGCTGCTTGGGGTGGTCATCAACCGGCTCTCGCGTAGCCGACGGGGCTACTACTACTATCACTACTACTATTACCAGTACTATTCTGGGGAAGGTGAGAAGCGACGCGGCCTGTGGTCACGTCTTAAGCATCGGCTTTTCCGCTCGCGCCGGTCCAGGCGGGGCGCACAACCGCGGTCATCAGATGTGGTCAGGCGTCCGCAGGGCGAGACCGAGTAGATAGCACAGAATCACGAATGGCATCCTCCATTCTTCGTTGCCGATCAACCCGCCGCCAGTGCGGTCTAGAATCGCAGGGACAGGTGGCAGAGAGATGCCTATGGAGACAGGGCAAGACAACTGTCAGCAAACCATAGCCACAGACAAGGAAGGTACGAGTTGAGCCTAAGACGCTGGATGCATCACTTGAAGGGTAGAGTGCTCGCCGCTGGTATGTGTACGCTAATAGCCAGCGGCCTAGTGATCGCTCTGGCAGCCTGTAACCCGGGCGCAGCCGTGCCGTCGCCAACCTTCGCACCCCCGCCGACGCCCGGACCGGATACGAGTCGAATGGCGGCGGTTGTGCGAGCCAATGTGCAGGAGATCGTGACTGCAAGGGGACGGGTCGGAGCCAAGCAAGAAGCATCACTGCTTTTCCCGCTTGGTGGAACGCTCAAAGCCGTACATGTCGAGGCCGGCCAACGCATCGAGGCTGGAGACCTCCTCGCAGAGCTGGATGCACCGGACGCAGAGCGCGCTGTTCTCGACGCGCAGTACAGCCTGGAAGAAGCCGAACGCGGGCTGGCTGTGGCCCAACTGCAACTCCAGTTGGCACAGGACAACTCCTCGGTACTGGCAGCGCAAGCGACATTCGACCGTGCAGAGCTCGAGCTTCAGTACGCGGAGGTAGAGTTTGATAAGGCCATCAATCGTCCTTGGGACAGGCCAGAGGTGACAGAGAGCTACAGCAAGACACTGCGGCTTCGGGAGTGGGACTATCGGGTCGCAGAGGCGCGGCTCGCTGATACACGTCAGTCAGCGCAACTGAACCTGGCGGTCCAGAGACTGCAACTAGAGTCGGCGCAAGCGCGCCTGGAAAGGGCTCGACTGCAGAGTGATCTGGCCCAGAAGACATACTCCAGCACACTGCTGTCGGCGCCGTTCACGGGTATTGTCATATCACTGGACAGGAAACCCGGGGACCGTGTGACAGCGTATGAGCGAATCGGTTCGATCGCTGATCCGTCCGAACTATTGGTCGTAGCGACAGTGCTGGAGCAGGATGTGGACCGAATTGCTCCTGGGCAGAACGCATCGATACAACTGGATGTGTACCCTGATCGGGAGTTCACGGGAAAGGTCGTGCAGATAGCCGGCGAGCCTGTGGTGTGGCAGGGTCAGAACGCGTATGAGGTGACCATCGCGTTCGACACAGGGCAAGACGTTCCGGCGACGATCCATATGGGGGCTGATGTCGGCATCGGGGGACGCTCACGAGTAGATGTGCTCGTGGTGCCGAACCAGGCCATCCTGGTGATTGGCGGACAACCGTTCGTAGAGGTGGTACGGCCGGGCGGTACTGTTGATCGCGTAGAAGTGGAGATCGGCATCACTGACGGCATGTTGACCGAAATCGCTGACGGTCTCCACGAAGGAGACCAGGTCCTCCTTCCCTAGAGATGCGCGAGGACGCTTGGGTCAGCTCGAGGTTTGCCTGCAGAAATGTTCTGGAACACGATATCAGGAGGTCGCCCTAACCCGCAACCTCTCCCTCCGGCCGCAGGCCACGCGTAAGGATTGCTAGCGATGTCCGCAAGGTCCCGGATGTCCGGAAACGAACCGGATCAAGGGCCAGCGAAGTCCATCTGGGCTGGGCCGCTATCCGCTGTTGTCCATGCCTCTCCAAGCCCTCTCCTACTGATCCTGATCGGCTGTGCCCTGCTATTATGGCCGGCACGAGGCCGGGTAGTGGCTGCAGCCTACAACAACGTGGGGGCGATCTACCTGAATCGGGCCCTGTTGACGCCCGATTCTGCCGTGGATGAACGGACTACGTGGGCTGTACGGGCCGGGCAGGCGTTCCAGACCGCGCTATCGTGGGATCCCCTGAGTGCCCGGGCATATGCCAATCTCGGGGCAGTCTACGACGTATGGGGTGCTTCAGAACCTGCGGCGCGGGCGCTGCAACGGGCAGTAGCCCTGGCGCCAGATGACCCCCGTATCCGATTCCGTCTAGGGCAGGCACTGGCCGCTCTGGGGCACGAAGCGCGTGCAGTCGCGGAGTGGCGAGCGGCGGAGGCATCACCATACTTCGTGGCAGAGGGCCAATCGCTGACAGCGGCTGGCGAACCAGAACAGGCACTGGTACAGTGCAAGCGCGCTCTGACGATCGATCCCCAGTCGAGCGACGGCTACTACTGTGCAGGGCAAGCACTGGCACGCTTGGGGCGCAGGGAGGAAGCACTGGCGGCGCTGGAATCTGCTGCAGGCCTCGAACCACCCGATTCTCCACGCCGCTATCTGCTCCGGGCAGAGGTCACCGCTGCACGCGGTGACTGGGTAGGCGCGCTGACCGCATTCGAGCGAGCGGCAGCGCTGACGCCCCGGGATCCTCTGCCGCGGTACCGCATGGGCGTCCTGCTGGCATCGAAGCTCGACGATACAACTGGCGCAGAAGAGCAATTCCGCCAAGCCTTGGCATTGGCCCCAGACTACAGGCCCGCCAGCCAGGCCTTGGGCGAGCTACTCGCGGGCCGTGGAGAGTGCGACGTAGCGGCGGAGTTGCTTTTGCCCGCTTCAGGACATGCGCTAGCCCCTGTCGCTCAGGGAAACGCGCACGTGCTGATAGGACAGTGTCTGTTGGCTCACAGGCAGCCACACGAAGGATTGGGCCATCTGGAGACAGCGGTCTCACTTGCTCCAGAGTCGACACGGTATCGACTGGTATTGGCGCGAGGCTTGGTCGCCGCAGAGCAATACCGGGATGCGATTGATATGTATCGGTCGGTGTTAGCTCTGGAACCGGATAACGAAGGGGCGATTGAGGGACTGGAGGCGCTGGGATGGTCAGACTAATGCGCCGGGTGCGACATCGACTTCACCCGGCAACATCCCTGATCCAGTTCGTGGGAGCAGTGGCCTGCGTGCCCATCCTCCTATTCTATGAGTTCCTTCCAGGCTGGGCAGCTACCGTTGCCCTGGCTGGATTGGCGCTCATCGTCTGTCTCGGTTGGGCCTTGGCAGGGCAGCCCGTCGCGCGCACACCGGTCGATTTACCAGTCCTGATGCTGCTGCTGACACTGCCCGTCACGATGTGGGTCACCCCCGACCGCACCTTGACGCTGGCGCACGTGTACAAAGTGGTTGCCGGGGTCGCGCTGTTCTACGGCGTGGCCGGGCTTCTCCTAAAGCACGGCTGGTTTGGACTGAGTGCGGCTTTCATCTCAGTACTGATCGTGGTGTTAGCCCTGGTAGTGCTTCTGGGAAGCCGGGGCCGCACAACGATCAAGCTACCATGGCTTCCATTCAACCCCTACGCTGTAGTGCCACAGATGATCCGCCCGTTCTGGAATCCTGCTGGATTCAATCCAAACATCGCGGGAGGCACATTGGCTATGCTGTTGCCCGTGCCGCTTGCGTACACCCTGTTCGACCGGCGCATCGTAGTCCGCCTGAGTGCACTTATGGCGGCGCTGAGCGCTGGAGCCGTGTTGCTCTTCACGCAGTCACGAGGAGCCATGGTCGCCGTTGGCACTGCGCTCGTCGTCATGCTAGTCGGGCGCGACCGACGCTGGCTCATCCTTGCGGCAGCACTGGTCATAGGGAGCCTGATCGGTGTGGTCGCGCTCGGCGCCGAGGGCGTACTGGAGATCGTCGCAGACGTTGCTGGTGGAAACTCCTGGCAGAGCGCCCAGGGGCGCCTGCAGCTCTGGGCACAGGGATGGGAGATGGTGCGCGACTTTCCACTGACAGGTATCGGATTTGGCGTTGCCGTACGGGTAATGCCCCTCCGATACCCCGCCTTCACACAGGTGGGAGGCGAGGGCATAGAGCACGTCCACAACCTTTACCTCCAGATGGGGGTAGACCTGGGACTGCCAGGTCTGACCGCAATGCTCGCAACGCTCCTGGGGCTCCTGGCATCAACCTGGCGTGCGGTTCAGGGCAACCGTGGGCCGGCGCCCACTCCGCTGACCATCGCGATACTCGGGGCACTGGTTGTCTTCGCCGTCCATGGCATCACCGATAGCATCACATTCTACGCCAAGGCACACACCATCGCCTGGACGCTGTTCGGCCTCGCTGCCGCCGTGCGGCAGCCGGGTGCTGCAATTGAGACACACATAGCCAGATCCGAAAGCGCTATCGCGACCACCACCGAGACACTTGGGGGCGACAGTGAATCAGACACCTGAGTCCACACGCGAGTCATCCTGGATTCTGCTGGCCCTCGTGACAGCACTGGCCCTGATGGTTCGCGTGGCGTGGTTGGGGCAGCGTAGCCTGAGTGTTGACGAGGCAGATAGCGTCTACTTCGCAGACCACACCGAGGCCCGTTCTTGCGATCCCCATCCGCCGGGCTACTATGTTCTGCTGAGCGCTGCTCTGGAGCTTGGAAGGGACGAGAGATGGGTGAGACTACCTTCGGCTCTGGCAGGCACCGTGACGGTGCCACTGATCGCCGCACTGGGCCGGGAGTTACAGCGCGCCGGGCTGAATTGGATGGACCAGCGGACATCAATTCTGGCGGCAGTGTTGCTGGCCTTCTCTCCATCGGCCGTCTGGTACGCACGTGAGGCCCGGATGTACGCCCTGACAATGCTGCTGGGACTGGTCACGGTGTGGCTGGCGCTGCGGCACACACTGAGAGGGCGTCACTGGGATGCACTGGGATACGGAGTGACCGCAGCAACAGCGCTCCTTGTCGACTGGACTGCGCTTCTGCCATGGATGCTGGCGAACGGCGTGTGGATAGGAGTATGGTTCCGGCAGCGCAGGGACTACCGGGCCCTCTGGACCTGGCTGGCGCTCCAGGTAGCCGTCTCTCTCCCTTGTGTCGTCTGGTTAGCGAGCTCGCGTCCTGCAGCGACACCATATCAGCCGGTGATGTTAATGCTCGCCCTGAGGCGAATGGGGGTGTCCGTCGGTCTGCAGACAGTCCAGTGGGCGCTTGTCGGGCTGCTGATAGGGGCTGCAGTTGCCGTCGCGGGTTGGAGCTGGTGGCGCCTCGTGCATCATCACGGGCCTGTGACGCTATCGCGCCGGAGCGCTCAAGCAGTGGTCATCCTATGGGCCGTGGGCATCATCGCGGCCGCTATTCCACGCGGGCTGACCGTGAAACGACTGCTCGTTCCTCTCGCCCCCTACGCGCTCCTCGCGACAGCCTGGGCCGTGCGTCGACTGGAACTGCCGCGTCTCTTCCTGACTGCACTGGTGTTATTCAGCGTGGTCTCAATGGGGGCCTCGGTGGCGCTGACGCCATCCGAGCCGTGGCGCGAGTTAATGGCTATAGTCAATGAAGAGGTGCGTCCTGGAGATGCAGTATGGGTTGACGAACTAGCTGTCCCGGCCTACGATTACTACACCGCTGGCTCACAGGATCGGCACGTGTGGCGAGCGGCTCGCCTGGACGAACTCGCTGACACCGTCGGTGACCGAGTGTGGATTGTAGCCCGCGCGGACGCATATCGAAACCTGTTGGAGTTCCTGGAACCGGCCTGGCGCCAGAGGACGGTGTGGGCCTTAGATGGGCACCGGATCAGCATCCGCGCCGTCGCACCGCCGGTGGATCGCGAACCAGACGCAGACATCGTTGTCCCGCCCGCATGGTTAATCACGTGGCCATCGCCGATGGATCCTGCGTGCATGAGGCCCCTCCAGTGAGCGTGCTCGACTGGGCCGGCACACTGCTTGTCGCGCTGGTTCTGTTGGCAACGGCAACAGCTCTCGCCACCGCCGGACGCACGTGGCGCACCGCCAGCGATACTCGCAGATCACCGCCACGGTCCAGGCCAATTCTCACAGCGTGCGTTCTGGTTGCCGTCGTCATTGTGACGGCAGGCATCGCAAGCCTATCCCGGGCCAAAACGCATCTCTCTGCTGTCCAACATGACCTCGCCGCACTCCAGGCGCTGGCGCGTGATGGTCCAGCAGCAATCGTTCCGATGCAGCCCGGTGAACTACTGGCACAGACTCACGAGGACCTGGCTCGGATTCAGGCGGCGTACGCCATACCGCTGTCTGTGGCGCCACATATGGGATGGGTGCCATACTATGGCGCCGACATCCAGGCAGCCCCCACGCTGCTGCAGATGGGGTTGGACCTCACATCGACCGGCCAGCATCTGGTCGATGCGCTATCGCCATTGCTGAAGAGCGATAACGGCGGGATGAAAGGTCCAGACGAGCTGGTCTTGGTGCTCGAGACAGCGCATCCAGCACTCGTTGAGGCGCAGGCAACACTCGCACAAGTGCACACGGTTCGTCAGTCCATGGACGTTGACGGGCTATCACCTCGGATGACAGGCTGGCTGACGCAACTCGACGGGACACTGCCTCTGATACAGGGAGGTGTGCACGGGCTTCTGGCACTGCCCGAGCTGCTAGGGGCCTCGGAGCCGCGCGCTATCCTCGTTCTGATCCAGAACGAGGACGAACTGCGCGCGACGGGTGGGTTCATCAGCGGCGTCGCCCGAGTAGTGGTCGACCGGGGCCGCATCGTTGAACTGGTGTTCGAGGACAGTTACGCGATCGACGACTTCTCGCTGCCCTACCCCATCGCCCCTCAGCCGTTCCGCGAGATCATGGGGCCTGTTCCCTGGGTGTTTCGCGATGCAAATTGGAGCCCGGACTTTCCAACATCAGCGCAGATGGCGTCCACATTGTACGGGCTCCGCACCCATGTCCCCATCCACGCGGTTGTGGCAATCGACCAACAGGCAGTCCAGACACTGATGGAGGCTCTTGGACCACTCACAGTGCCGGAGTACCCCGAGCCGATCACGAGTGATAATGTAGTCCAGGCGATGCGAGAGTCCTGGGCGCCATCGCTGATCGAAGAAGGGCTCGCGTCAGAATGGTGGCGCCATCGCAAAGCTTTCATGGGACAGCTACTGACCGCACTGGCGAACCAGCTTCAGGACGGCGTGGGGGACATCGATGTGATGAGATTGGGCTTCGCCATCCTCCGCGCTCTGGAGGAGCGGCACGTGTTTGTCTCGTTGTCCGATTCGGAGTCAGCGGCAGCACTGCGGCCCACAGGTTGGGACGGCGCACTGCGAGATGTGCCGGGCGATTTCTTAATGGTCGCAGATACCAATCTGGGGTTCAACAAGGTCAACCCCAACATCGTACAGCGTGTCACGTACCATGTGGATCTGAGGGATCCGGAGCACCCACAGGCCACTCTGATGCTGGACCATCGAAATGTCTCCAGTGACACAGGAATGGAGTGCCGTCACGAGGCTCGTTACGACCTCACCTACGAGCAGATGATGCAACGTTGTTACTGGGATTACGTGCGCGTGTTGGCCCCGGCAGGCTCCCGGTTGGTGGAAGCGACACCCCACCCAGTCTCGGACACGCTTCTTCTGACGGGCGTCGCGCGCCCAGGCGACGCGCAAATCCTGCCCGAGGAAGCCGGCCGCAGTGTGTTTGCGACCTTCTTCGTATTGGCGCCCGGGGAGCGCGTTGAGACACGCCTCGTATACGATCTACCGCCAGATGTAATCGAGCTGGAGGAAGGTGGGTTGCACTATCGATTGACCGTTCAGAAACAGGGCGGGACAACAGCGAATGAAGTGCGCGTTAGCGTCGCTCTCCCCACGGGTTCGACATCCGTCAGATTCTCACCGGTTTCTGGTGTTGAGGAACATGGTGTGGTATCCTTTGATCTCCGACTACAGACTGACGTAGAATTGGAGATCAGCGCCCAGCGGCGCTAGGGCAATGAAACGCGCTACAGAGAAGTAGAACAGGACGATGAGTGAGTATCCGACACTGAGCAAGCGGAAAATCATGTCTGTGCTTCTGGTATGCGGGATTATGTCGCTCAGCCTGCTTGTTCCGGCTGCTTGGGCGACACCCACACAGAACGCTCAGCGACAGAGCATTCCAACACTGACGGCGACGCCCACCGTCTTCAATGCCACGCCTGTGACGCCCGACGCCTCGCCACAGCCTCCCGCCACAGCGGGAGTACCGACCCAGCCGGTGGAGGCAGCCACGTGGGACGTAGTCACTGCACCACCGCCGGCGGAGGAAGCCCCTGGAGAACCGGTTGCACCTGGTGAGGAGCAGAGTGAGGGTACACCCATACCCTTCCTGATGCCCACTGAGGATGGATCGCTTCAGGTGGCTGGCACAACACCGGCTGCTGCATTCGTTCCAACCAGCCTTCCCTCAGCCACAGCCTTCGACAGCACTCTGCTCACCCCCACCGGTACGGTATCGCCCTCACCTGTGGCAGACAGGGCCGCAGCTGCATCGACCTTCATTGTAGCGACAGGCGGGCTGATGGTAATCGCGGTCGGCCTGATCTTGGTGTGGCGTCAGTCGCACGATCCGGATAGCACGTAGAGGAGAGACGAGATGTGCGGTGACTGTGTGACTGCTGAACAGGGCTATTCAGCGCTGTACGAACAGGCGCTCCGTCTGTCGGCAGGCGTACATCGACCCCAGAACCGTAAGGGGTGCACAATACCCTACATCACTCACCCAGTACACGTGTCGCTGATCCTGCTCCGACATGGGTTCTCAATGGACGTTGCCGTGGCCGGCCTTTTGCACGACGTTGTCGAGGATCAGGGCTACGATATCGCCCTGATCAAGAGCGAGTTCGGCGATCGCGTGACAGAGATCGTGATAGCGCTGTCGGAGCGCAAGTGTGATAGTGAAGGTCGCAGACGTCCGTGGGAGGTGCGCAAACAGGAGGGCCTGCATCAGATGCGTACGGCGAGCTATGAGGCCGTCGCGGTGAAGGTTGCCGATACATTACACAATGTGCGCAGCACACTTCTGGACATCGAGAACCAGGGCGCGACCGTCTTCGAACGGTTCTCGCGGGGGCCTCGACAGATGGTCACGCACTACGGGCACATTCTGGAAGTGGCGCAAGAACGGTTGGGCGATCACTCGATTGTCATTGAGCTCGCTGAAGCTATTCATGATCTGGCGCAGGTTGCTCGGGTCGACCTCGGTAAGGCGAATGCCCCGGAATAGGGTTTTCGAGGCACGGGGTACACTCGGTCTAAAGACCAGGGTCAGGATTGTTCTCTCGTCCAATAGGCGAACCCTCCAGCGGCCTGATGCAGGGGAGAGCATAACACCATATGCTTGTGTGAGGACTGCAGACGGAGACTGCCTGGGGAACGGGAACCTTTCCAGTCGATCTGGCGTCTCTCAAGTGAGGGTAGAGATATGACGCAAAACAAGCGGGGTCTGTTCGCAGGAATCCTGGCGTGGGCTTCTCTTCACACACGCCTCCTCGTCGTGCTGACGTTAGCCTGTGCCGCAGCGGGACTTGTACTGATAACCGGCTTCATCGTGCAGGCCGGGGATCTACTGCCAACGCGGCCGCCGACACCAGTTGGTCCGGCCGCCATTACAATCTTCCCGTTGGAGGGACAGGGCGGTACGCAGATCACCGTTGCTGGCTCAGGCTGGAGACCGGGAGATACACTCGTGGTGTGGCTGGAGGACCCCCTTACCGGCGAGAAATCGGCGGTATCTTACGGTTCAGTCATAGCCACCAATAAAGGCATCTTCGCCTTCTCGTTCACCTTCCCAGACGACGCAAACTGGGTGAACCGACCGCTCGTGCAGATCGTTATCGGCTCGCCAACCACCGGTGACCGCGCGTCGGCCGACTTTCGTGTCACGCAGATATCGCCTGAGGTGACTCCATCGGTCACACCAGTTCCGACCGAGACACCTCGGGCGCCCGAGACCGCCACGGCCACTGAGGCGCCACCGACACCCACAGCTACGGCAAGTCCTGCGCGACCTTCGGCGACGTCCACTCCCCCCGTGATCACGGCGTGGCGCGGCGAGTACTACGGGAACCGAGATCTCATCGGCAGCCCCCTGTTGGTGCGCAATGACGCCAGCATCCACTTCGATTGGGGCCTGGGAGCGCCTGCAGGCGGGTTACCGGTCGATGATTTCTCAGTACGCTGGACGCGGGATCTAGTGCTACCCGCGGGTACCTATCGCTTCTTCATGGAGAGCGACGATGGCGCAAGGGTCTGGCTTGATGGACAACTCATCGTGGATGAGTGGCACTTTGCGACGGGCTCCACCTACTCCGCAGAACGAACGTTGACAGCCGGAACGCACTCTCTGCGTGTTGAGTACTTCGAGGCGTATGGTAGGGCGACAGCCCGGTTCTGGTGGCAGCAGGTGGAGGTTTATCCCCAGTGGCGGGGCGAGTACTTCTCCACCCCCTCCCTCAGCGGAACGCCGACTGTGGTACGGAACGATCAGGAGATTCGTTTCGACTGGGGCAGGAACTCACCGGCGGCAGGTCTTCCCGCTGATCGCTTCTCGGTTCGCTGGAGCCGCACGCTCGCATTTGAACCCGGGCTGTATCGCTTCCACGCTATCGTCGACGACGGCGTACGACTCTATGTCGACGGCAACCTCGTCCTGAATGAATGGCAGGATGGCGCTCGACGCGAAGTAACAGCCGACCGTAACTTGAGCGCGGGCAATCATTCGCTCCGTGTGGAATACTACGAGAACGCACAGGACGCCGCCATCCATGTCTGGTGGGAGAAGATCACGATTCCGTCGTACCCGGACTGGAAGGGCGAGTACTGGTCGAATCGGAACTTAAGCGGCAACCCTGTGCTGGTTCGAAACGACCGCGCCATCGACTTCGACTGGGGGCTGAGCGCTCCGGACCCGGCCTTGCCCGGCGATCGCTTCTCAGCCCGATGGACACGCAAAGCCACGTTCGAGGCGGCAACCTATCGCTTCCACATCCGCGTGGATGATGGCGCGCGGTTGTGGGTGGACGATCAGTTGATCATCGACGCATGGCAGGATGGCGCTTCGCGGGAATTTGCTGCGGATGTTGCGCTGGCCAAGGGGCAGCACAGCCTACGGGTCGAATACTATGAGCATACGGAGCATGCTCGGATCCGAGTCTGGTGGGAGACGTTGCCCGCTTCTTTCCCTGACTGGCAGGCCGAGTACTGGTCCAATCGGTTCCTCAGCGGCAGTCCGGTGCTCGTCCGCAATGATCGAGCCATCGACTTCGATTGGGGGACAGGGTCACCGGCGTACGGCATTCCGGCCGATGATTTCTCCGTGAGGTGGCAGCGGATACTGCACTTCGATAGCGGGCTATACCGATTCTATGCGTATGCCGATGATGGCATTCGAGTGTACCTTGATGGCAAACCCATATTAGATCAGTGGCGGGAGAGTGACGGCAGCCAGCTCTACATCGTTGACCTCAATCTTTCTGGGTCTCACTGGATCGTCGTGGACTACTACGAGCACAGCCAGAACGCTAAGGTGAAGCTATGGTGGGTGCGCTTGGTGACTCCAACGCCGACCGCAACGGGAACACCGACCGGGACGCCAACCAGGACACCAACCATCACGCCCACCTCCACCGCCACAAGGACGCCCACAGCTACGTCCACACCCACACCGACGGCGACGGGGACCCCTGTGACACAGACGCCGACGCACACGCCGACACCTACGGCGACTGGAACAGCTACGCCATCGCCTACATCGACTCCTATAGACGATACTGCCACCCCAACCGCAACATCAACGCACACGCCGACGTCCACGGCCACGTCCACACCGGTGCCGGAGGACCCGACAGCGACTTCCACCGCCACGGCAACGGCAACGCCAACCGCCACGGCATCCCCCACACCTACGTCGACGCCGACGGCAACATCGACATCGACACCCACACCCACCTCCACTGTCACAGCGACGCTGCCCACTGTCCGCATCAGTGAAGTGCTGCCGGTACCGACGGCGATTGACTGGGATGGAAACAGCTTGCTCGATGAGACCGATCAGTGGATCGAGTTGGCCAATACCGGATCAACCGCCGTAGACCTGGAGGGCTGGGCACTCGTGACTGCGGGGGGCTCGACGTACGAGATTCCAGCTGGCACTGTGCTGCCCCCTGGAGGGCTTGCGGTGCTATACCGCAGTCAGACCGGCCTGATCCTGAACACGGCCGGCGACACAGTCAGGTTACTGAACGCTAGCGCGACAGAGGTGGACCGGGTGACCTACGGAACACTCGATCCTGACGCCAGCTACAGCAGGGATTCCGCCGGCACATGGCATTCAGACTGGCCGCCTAGCCCTGGCACACCGAATGCCTCGGCGATATCGACGATGCGAACACGTAAGGAGATAGGGCGCCCTCGCCCCTGGGGAACGATTCCGCGCTAGCGGTTAACGCACAGTTCCGATAGGCGCCGTGACCGCCGAACAGCGTGAGCGGACCAGCCCGAGCAGCGACACTGGCTGCCGGGCTGGTTTGCCATAGCACGCCGTTTGCACTTGCGCCTGGTTGCCCTATAATTTCTCTGTCAGTCCGCCGGTAGATGTCAAGGCGCTTCGGTGCGCCCGGCGGCTTCACCGGCAGATGGAACGTGTTGGACTGCGCATAATTCGGACCCCGCGCACTTTGTGACCCAGAAGCCTGATGGAGGAAGAGATGCGACTGTACCATGAGATCCGACAGGAGGCCGTTCCCTTCGAAACTGCAGGGGATGAAGTACTGCTCTACATCTGCGGTGTAACGCCCTACGACACGACCCACTTGGGTCATGCGTTCACGTACGCATCGTTCGATGTCCTGATTCGCTATCTCGAGTACCAGGGATATTCCGTGCGATACGTTCAGAACGTCACCGATATCGATGACGACATACTGCGCAAGGCTGGCGAAGTGGGTGATGACTGGCGTGCTCTGGGAGATCGATGGACAGCCCACTTTATCCGCGATATGCAATCGCTCAACGTACGCCCACCTGACTTCTTCCCGCGCGCGACGGAGGTTGTGACGGACATAGTCGATGCCGTCCAGAGACTGCTAGAAGAGGGCGTCGCTTACGAGTCGGGGGGGAACGTCTACTATCACATCGACGCCTGGCCCCAGTATGGCGAGCTGAGTCGGATTCCAAGAACCGAGATGCTGCCCATCGCCAACGAGCGGGGCAACTTCCCAGACGACGCGAACAAGAAAGATCCACTGGACTTCGTGCTGTGGCAGGCGCAGAAGCCAGGCGAGCCCGCCTGGGACAGTCCGTGGGGCCCAGGTAGGCCTGGTTGGCATATCGAGTGCTCGACGATGGCAGGCCGATTTCTGGGCGCCACGATCGATTTCCACGGCGGAGGAGGCGATCTGATCTACCCTCACCACGAGAGTGAGATCGCGCAGGCCGAGGCGGCTACGGGACAGAAGCCGTTCGTTCGGTTCTGGTTCCACACAGCTATGGTCTATCACGAAGGGGAGAAGATGAGCAAATCATTGGGCAATCTCGTTATGATCGATGAGTTGCTCAAGACATGGTCTGCCGACGGTATACGCATCTATCTGGGCAAACATCACTATCGTGCCATCTGGAGCCACGATGATGACGAACTGGCGCATGCTGAGAAGGCTGCCGAGACTATTCGGGCTGCTGTGATGGTCCCTGGGGGAGCAGGAACCCCGATGGATCCCGCTGAGGCAAAGACTGCCTTCCTCGCCGCGATGGACGATGACCTGAATGCCCCCCAAGCCCTAGCAGTGCTGGAGGATATGGCAGAACAAGTGCTAGAGGCTGCAGAAGCGAGACGAAACGTGGAGGAGGCTCAGCGAACAATTCGCGAGCTGGCGCAGATCTTCGGGCTTCGCCTGGATAGGTCCGAGCCCGAGGAGCGAGTCATCAATGGTTGGAACCGGCATCTTCAGAAGTTCGTCTCGACCACCGCGACCTCAGCGTGAGCACATCACTCCGGCGCAGATCTGACCTGTTGCCCCCACGGCGAATTGTGCGTCAAGTCAATCCCAGTCTGAGTGTGCTTGAGGCACGATTCCGGGCTCGGCACACTCAGACGGACGAGCTTTCATTCAGCTGCAACCCATACCGCTCCTGTGCGTAGATACTGCAGAGTTGTGTGAGACGTCGATTCGCGACTCATCAGCTTCAAGTGTATCCTGCGACGACTGTGGTGAGACATCCGCGATCAGTCGATCTCGCGATCGCAGCCTCTGCTGATGGGCCGGGTACTGTCATAGCATTTCCAGCTTGCGAGGGAGGACAGTATGAAGAGGAATTCGGTGTTCTGGGGTCTTGCGTTGATCCTGGTCGGTGTTCTGCTGCTGCTAAACAGCCTGGGTCTGATCAGCGTCAACATTGGCATCCTGCTTCTGGCAGTGCTTCTCATTGCGATAGGCGCCTGGCTGCTCTGGGGATTACTGCTGGGTCGCGACGAGCTGGAATCAGAGGACGTGGCAATTCCGCTACAGACAGCATCCAGGGCCAATATCCACATCCGCCACGGGGCCGGCCGGTTGAAGATCGCCGCCGGGACGGACCACGCGAACCTCATCACAGGCACAGTGGACGGGGGGCTGGATTGTACAACGACGATGGAAGGGGATACACTGAACGTCGCCATGGCGGTACCGGTAAAGCGATTCCCAGACTTCGGTATGCCCTGGATGTGGGGACGCCGTGGCACATTGGACTGGAATCTCTACTTGATTCCATCCACCGCCCTGGCGCTGCACCTCGAGACTGGAGCAAGCGAGACACAACTGGACCTATCGGATCTGCAGGTGAGTGACCTGCGATTGCAGACCGGCGCCAGTTCCACGCAGATTACGCTACCTGAACACGCCGGCGACACGCACGTGGAGGTGCATGGGGGGGCCGCCGCGATCGAGATACGTGTTCCGGAGGGCGTGGCAGCCCGCATTCGCACAAGCGGCAGGCTATCGGGCATCCGTGTCAACGCCGGGCGTTTCGTGCGTGATGGCGCTCTCTATGAGTCGCCGGAGTTCGGTGAGGCTGCGAACCGTGTTGAGATCGACGCAGAAATCGGCGTGGGATCGCTTGAGATCTTCTAGCGCGTGCAGCGACGTCAGATTATCCCCTCAAGCGTGGACTGAATCCCCCGGCGGTAGCGTACACCAACGGATAGATGGAGGACAGCGAGATGAGACGTAACCAATTGAGCGCCCTGCTTGGAGTGCTGCTGATTCTGGTTGGCGCCCTGTTCCTACTCGAAGCATTCGGAATCATCGTTGTCAGCAACCTGATCTGGCCGGTTCTCTTTGGCCTGGGCGGGTTAGTTTTCCTGTACGTATTCGCTCAGAACCACGATAACTGGTGGGCGCTGATACCCGGATTCACTCTTCTGGGACTGACAGGCGTCATCCTCTGGAGCGAGCTAGCCCCTGCCCCGCTGCAGGGCTGGGCTGGCTCCTTCTTTCTGGGCGGTATCGCGGCGAGCTTCTGGGCAATCTACCTGCATCGACGTGAGCACTGGTGGGCCATCATCCCGGCCGGAGTCCTCACCACACTGGCCTTGGTTGTTGGCCTGGCCTCCGTGCTTCAACGAGTGATCGACACAGGCAGCGTGCTCTTCCTGGGATTTGCCATCACTTTCGGCCTACTCTCCCTCGTGCGCACACCTGAGGGACGGCTGACGTGGGCCCTTATCCCGGCCGCTGTCTTCCTGACATTGGCAGTCATCATCGGAGCGGCGATGACGACCATCTGGAGCATTGTTTGGCCTGTGGCCCTGATCGTTGCTGGCATCATTCTCATCCTTCGAGTGATCGTCACCCACAGATAGCAGCCAGGGCGCACCTATCAGCGCACCGGTACACACCGCTTGCTGCGGCAACTTGCTCGCGGGTATCCGATTAGTTCTCGGGTTCAAGGAGTCGGAAGATGAACGATAGACGGAAGTCACACAGGGGTAGTCTGGTCGGCCCGGTGATCTTGATCAGCATTGGCATCATCCTGCTGCTGAACAACTTAGGCGTCCTCGAATGGAACGTCTGGGAAGCCATATTCAGTCTGTGGCCCATCTTGATCGTTGCCGCAGGTCTGGACCTGCTGATCGGCCGACGCTCATTCCTGGGGTCCGTCATCGCGCTGATCATCGTCCTCGGCTTGCTTGCAGGCGGCATTTGGCTCTTCTACTCGGATGCGTGGTCTGCTGAGCTCCTGCCCAGCGAGGAGATCAAGCAGTCGCTCGATGGCGCCGCAGAGGCGCAGGTCATCCTCGGCCCCTCTGTCGGCAGCCTGCAACTCGCCGCGATGTCCGATTCATCGAACCTGATTCAAGGCACAGTGCAGGCTGGCAGGCACACAGGGATCGTGCGTGATTTCGTGGTCGATAACGATATCGCCCGCTTCAGACTGCATAGCGAAGGCGCCGTCACATACCCTGGGTTCGGCATGGGTACGGCCCGGACACGGCCGATCTGGGAACTCAGGCTGAACCCCGATGTACCCCTCGACGTGCAAGTCGATCTAGGGGTAGGCAGTAACGAACTCGACCTATCCCAGATCAATCTGACGTATCTGAGTGCGGACATGGGGATAGGGCGCACCGTCATCAAGCTACCAGAGAGCGGACGATTCGAGGCCAAGATTGACGGAGGAATCGGCGAGATCACAGTGCTTGTTCCCGCTGGTATGGAAGTACGCGCCGTTCTCAGCACAGGCCTAGCCGCCCGCCAGGTGTCCGATGATTTCCAGCGTCAGGATGATGTATATGTGTCGAGCGGATACGCGGCCGCCGAACACCGCGCCGACCTGCAGATCGATCTCGCCATCGGAAACGTCAGCCTGCGCTACGAGACCGGCGCCGCAAGCTGGTGAGCCTACGGCGCCGACTGACAACATACGTATTATGGAGCCCTGTGGCGACTTGCGCTGGGAACCAGTTCACTCACCAGAGCGCACTTCTCCGTGCTGCTGTGCTGCACGACACCGAGATGGGTGTTGGGGCACGGGCGCTTCAACCGGCGCCAACGCCACATCCAGGACCTCATCCATGTAGTCAACCAGCACGATGTTCCTAATCCCGCGCCGAATGCGCTTGGGGATGTCTGCCAGGTCTTTCTTGTTCTTTCTGGGGATGATGATCGTCTTGATCCCCGCTCGATGGGCCGCCAACACTTTCTCTTTCAGTCCACCGACAGGCAGTACTCTACCGCGAAGCGTGATCTCCCCTGTCATGCCCACATCATGCCGTACCATCCGGCCTGTCACTGCTGACACCAGGGCGGTAGCAAGGGTGATGCCTGCCGACGGTCCATCCTTTGGAATAGCGCCTTCTGGTAAGTGAATGTGGATGTCTACCGAGTCGAAGAGATCGGGCTGGATATCGAAATCGTCGCTCCGCGACCGGGTATAGCTGAGAGCAGCCTGGGCTGACTCCTGCATAACCTCACCAAGCTGCCCCGTGAGCATGAGATTTCCCTTACCTGGGAGTAGTGCAACTTCCACAGGCAGAAGCTCCCCGCCTGCCTGCGTCCAGGCTACGCCCGTTGCGACTCCAATGGAATCCTCTTCCTCGGCCCGTCCCGGTATGAACTCTGGCGGTCCCAGGCGTCGCGCCAACATCTGCGCCGTAATACGACGGGGAGGAAGCTGGCCTTCGGCTACTTGGCGTGCAATCTTGCGACAGATCGTCGCGATCTTACGCTCGAGGTTGCGCACACCAGCCTCGAAGGTGTACTCGGTGATCAGTGCATTCAGAGCCCCGTCAGAGAACTCAATTGAGTACCCCTTCAGGCCGTGCTCCTCCAGCTCTCGCGGAATGAGGAACTGACGAGCAATGCCAACCTTCTCCTCATCAATGTAGCCAGGAAACTCGATCACCTCCATCCGATCCTGCAGCGCCGGCGGGATCGGGTCGAGCATGTTGGCTGTCGTGATGAAAAGCACTTTGGAGAGATCGTAGGCCACCTCCAGGTAATGATCGGAGAACGCGAAGTTCTGCTCCGGATCCAGAACCTCCAGAAGCGCAGCCGACGGATCGCCTCGGAAGTCCATCCCGACCTTGTCAATCTCATCCAGCATGAATACCGGGTTAATTGTGCCCGCTCGCCGCATAGTCTGAATGATACGTCCGGGCAGCGCACCGATGTAGGTGCGTCGATGCCCCCGAATCTCGGCTTCGTCACGCACGCCACCGAGACTCACGCGCACAAACTCACGTCCCAAGGCGGCGGCAATCGACTGGCCCAACGACGTTTTTCCCGTTCCCGGTGGTCCGACGAAGCACAGGATAGGGCTGCGCATTTTCTCCTCAGCCAGGCGTCGTACGGCAATGTACTCCAGAATCCGGTCTTTGGCCTGAGGAAGCCCGTAGTGACGCGACTCGAGCACCTCCTCGACGTGGTGAATATCGAGGTTATCCTCCGTCATCTTCGACCAGGGCAGGTCGATCAGCCAATCCAGGTACGTACGGACAATGCCGACCTCTGGTGACATGGGCGACATGGAAGCCAGGCGCTCAAACTCCTTCGCTGCACGTTTTCTGACCTCATCAGGCAGTTCCAGTGAAGAGACTTTCTCGCGCAGTTCGTTAGTCTCCTGTGTGTAGACGTCGTTCTCGCCCAGTTCACTCTGGATCACTTTCATCTGCTCGCGCAAGAAGTACTCCCGCTGTGTGCGGTCCAGTTCCTGCTGCACCTGTGAGTGAATCTGGTCCTCAAGCTCCAGTACATCCAGTTCCTTCGCCAGTAGAACACTGATACGTTGCAGACGCGTGGCCGGGTCGATCGTCTCAAGGATCTCCTGACGCCCCTCAGTCTCCAGGTCGAGAGCCTGAGCAACCAGGTCAGCCAGCCATCCGGGTCGATCAACATTCATCGCGAAGACGTAGGTTTCGTCTGGCAGACCCCGGTTGAGCTGCACAACCTTCTCAAAGAGCGCGAGAACGGCCCGCATCAGCGCCTCCGTGAGAGGGGCTCTCTCCGTTGGCTCAGGAATCGGCAACGCGCGAACCCGAATGTACGGTTCCAGGTGCACATACTCGACCACCTGTACCCTGCGTGTACCCTGCCCCATCACGCTGGCCGTCCCATCGGGCATTCTCAGGGTACGCCCAATCATCATCTCCGTGCCAACCGTGAAGACGTCCTCCGGCCCCACATCATCTAATTCGGCATCCCGCTGGGCAACAGCGATCAGGTTCTCTCCCCGCTGCTGTGCAGCCTCGACCGCCGCCAGGGACCGATCTCGCCCGACGAACAGAGGCGTCACCATGCGTGGGAAGACAACCATATCACGCAGCGGCAGCAACGGTCCTTCGATGATGCCATCCGGCGAGCTCTCAGGGTCATCCATTTCGAAATCGAGATCCTCCATCGAGAACGGAGCGGTCGATGGCCATTCAGCCTCAGCCCACTGATTATGGAGGTCTCTACTCCAGGCTATGTTCTTTCTCATCACTATGCTTCCATCGGTCGGTCATTGTCGGGCATAGGCATTCCATTCAAGCTGGCCCACTCCTCTTCTGCATCGGCAACAACGAATATGGAGCCAGTAACCAGAAGCCCACCGCCAGCGGGCATAACCGCCAGCCCGCGTTGGATTGCTTTTCTCACATTCACACTGACTTCGGCGCCACTGCCCAGTTCCGCCACGATATCGGCTAACTCCATCGGCGTCGCAGCGCGCGGGTGTTCAGAACGCGTTACAATCACGTAATCGCTGAGTGGCAGCAGGGTCACCAGCATCTCCCTGATGCTCTTGTCGGCCGAAGCTCCAAAGATGAGCACCCACCTCATGTCTGGGAACAATTCCTCAACGGCCTGCCGAAGCATCTGTACCGAGTACGGATTGTGTGCGCAGTCAACCACGACCACTGGGTCACGGCTGATTATCTCGAGGCGGCCGGGCCAGTAGACCTGGCTGAGCCCCATACGTACTGCCTCTACTGGAATCTCGAATCCACGAGCACGCAACGCGTCGAGCGCCGCAACCGCGGTCGCGGCATTCTCAAGTTGGTATCGCCCGAGCAGGGGAATCCAGTAGTCACCATCAAAGTCCGAGACCCCGTTGTCCATCCGGTTGATCTGGAGGCTCTGTCCATCGAGACTGGTGTGCCCCGGCTTGACACTCCAGTCCCGGCCGATGACAGAAAGCGGGGAAGACCTCTCTTGCGAGATGGACTCAATGACCTCCAACGCCTCAATCGGCTGAGGTGCGCAGACAACGGGGATGCCCGGCTTGATGATACCCGCCTTCTCGTACGCGATCTCCGCAAGTGTATCCCCCAGCAGGTAGGTATGATCCAGGCTGAGTGACGTGATTACCGATATCTCGGGCGTAACGACGTTCGTCGCGTCCAGCCTGCCGCCCAGCCCGACCTCGACCACCGCGATGTCAACGCTGCAGCGAGCGAAGTAGACGAATGCAAGCGCTGTGATGGCCTCGAATGTCGTCAGCCCGGGGATACTGTCAATGATGGAGCGGATCTCCTCCACCAGATCAACCACTTCCTCCCGCTCAATCAGGCGGCCCGCCACCTGAATCCGCTCCCGGAAGGTGTGGAGATGCGGCGACGTGTAGAAACCTGTACGATATCCTGCTGCACGCAGACACGCCTCGCACATAGCTGCCGTAGATCCCTTGCCTTTGGTGCCAGCGATATGGAGAGTTGGGAACTGAGTGTGGGGATTGCCGAGAATCGTCAGCAACCGTTCAACGCGCGTGAGGTCCAGCGTCTCCGGCGTATACCGCTCGATCCGCGTCTTCTCGTAGTCGGTGAGGCGGTGCAGATAGGCAATAGCCTCAGTATAGTTCATCTTGCCTGCTCAAGGTTCATGGGATGGGAGCGGATTGTAACCGGTTTCTCTGGAAATGCAAATCGACGGCCGTCGATTTCGTGAATTCGCCAGACTGTGGTACACTCAGCACGACCCTGCGATCTGGGAGGTTACGATTGCGACGCGATGTGTTGGCGGTTGTGCTGCTGTTCGCGGCGGTCTTATCTTTGACCGCTTGTGGAAGTAAGCCACTTCTAAGCAATGTCTCGTTCTCTAGCGATGTCATCACGCCCAATGCCGATCACGACAGAGACGTAGTGCTGATCACCTATGATCTATCCAGAAGTGCGTGGGTATCGGTCTACTTTGATGACAGCAATGGCGTGCGTTACTTCTTCCGAGACCGAATCCGCCACGGACCTTCGG
Source organism: Chloroflexota bacterium (assembly GCA_012514315.1). GTDB lineage: Bacteria > Chloroflexota > Anaerolineae > B4-G1 > B4-G1 > JAAZAN01. The sequence goes on along the minus strand of JAAZAN010000087.1, from coordinate 20,011 downwards.
TCGACGAGCCATACCAATTCTACTTCGCCGGTGTAGTCGATGGCTACACCCGACCCGATGAGCACTTCGATGGCTTCAGCGTGGAGAAACGCGTGCTTCAGGATGGCGATTACACCTGGACAATCGAGGCGGTCGATATCGATGGTAGTATCGAGCAGACGACCGGTACGCTCAGAGTGGAGGACGCGGACACAAGCCTGCCGGAGCTGAGAGGCTTCAGCATATTCCCCCCTGTGTTCAGCCCCAACCGCGACGGTATCGACGATCGAGCAACCATCAACGTTGACCTCAAGAAGGATGTGGATGAACTAATCGTGTTCCTGGAGGGCGACGACGGCATCCAGTACCCTATCGAAGAGAATGAACGGGCCACCCCAATCAATACGGCCGGGTGGCACGCGTTCGATTACGACGCGGGTGTCGACCTCGGTGCTGACCCTCCACCGGATGGCGCCTATCTCGTGACAATGCGCGCGCGCGACGCCATCGGCCAGTGGACTGTGGCAACTGGCACGCTGACAATCGAGAACGGCGGCGTCCCGCGCGCGTATATCCTAAACGCCGAGGTGGAATGGTCCACAGGCACGGTGGCTTTGAACAGCACGCTCTACTTCACCTTGACTATCGACAACGATAGCGCCACCGCGATCCGCACCAGTGGACCACCACCCGGCACGGTGTATCGGAGTGACCAGAACTACGCCACGCTCGGCGAGTACGAGCAGTCCGGCGCCTTTCGCGTTGGAATCCACTGTGAGACCAGTCCTACAGATCATCCTTGGCGTTGGGCACTGGGAAGCCCAGACGACCTCCTCAGTGATGATGCTGGCCATTGGTACCTGCCGGCGTGGAGCCGGTCCGTCGTAACCGGGGGCATCCAGTTTGTTGATGTAGTCGAGGCTCGCAATCCCCAGTACTGCTATGCCTCACTGATTCACGAGGATGTCGAGATCTCAATGGTGAACTACCGGGTTGATCCTGTGCACCTGAGGATTCAGACTCCGTAGAGTGCGGCTTCGCCCGACGAACCCGGCGCTTGCATGTTATCGCGATCAGACGTACGCTGTACGCTGTATGTAGTGTGCGACTACGGATGCAATGCCGGAGAGGAGGTGAGCTTCAAACGAGTCGTGATCCGAAGCAAAATCTGCGCGGAGTGTAGTATTGTATGGTAATCTGCTTAGGAGGAGCATAATGCAAGCAAAACGCATCCTGACAGTAGGGTTCATCCTTGTTCTCTTGTCCGTTGGAGTGTTGAGTGCCTGCGCGCCGAAGGCCGCCGAACTCGGGTCGGAGAAGAACCCAATTATCTGGGTCTTCGTACCCTCGGGCGAGACTGAGCGTGTATCCGCTGGCGCCCAGTCTGTGGCCGATCTGTTACAGGAAGAGACAGGGCTGCACTTCAAAACCCTTATCGCGACCGAATACGCGGGGGCAATCGAGGCGATGTGCAGCGACCCGCCTCAGGCTCATATGGCATCGCTGGCAACCTTCGCCTACGTCCTGGCCGCGGACCGTGGCTGTGCCGAGGCCGCCCTGCTGTCCACCCGTTTCGGCAGCCCAACGTACAACGGTCAGATCTTCGTCCGGGCTGACAGCGGGATAACCAGTCTCGATCAGTTGGCTGGCAAGACGTTCTGCCGACCCGACCCACTCTCGACCAGTGGATGGGTAATCCCGTCACTGATGATCCGAGGCGAAGGGGTCAATCCAGACACCGATATGGCAGAAATCGTTGACGCTGGAAGCCACGATGCTGTGGCAGCTGGTGTCTACAACGGCGACTGCGATGCAGGTGCAACCTACGTAGACGCCCGTACTCGGATCGAAGAGGACTTCCCGGACATCATGGAACAGACGGTGGTCATCGCGATCGAGCCAGATATCCCCAACGATGGTGTCCAGTTCGTCGCGTCACTGTCTCAGGAGATCCGTGACAAGATCGTGAGCGGCCTGCTGGCTGTCGCCGCGACGGAGGAAGGCGCCGAGGCCCTGGGTACAGCCTATCAGTGGGAAGGGCTCATCGAGGCGGGAGACTCGTTCTATGATCCGTTCCGCCAGATCCTCCAGGCTTCGGGTGTCGACATCACCGATCTGGTGAAGGAGTAGTCCAGGTAAGCCATCCCAGAAATCGCGGGGTGTGTGAATGAGCTCTTGAGCGAAGGGGGGAGACTCCCCCCTTCGCAGAATTGGAGGGGCGCATGCTTGAGGTGATCAACCTGACGAAGGTCTACGGTGACGGCACCGTAGCGCTGCGCAATGTGAGCTTCACCGTAGACGATGGTGATTTTCTGGTCATCATCGGCCTGAGCGGTTCCGGCAAGTCGACATTGTTGCGCTGTATCAACCGTCTCGTCGAGCCCACCGAGGGCAAAATCATCTGGGATGGCGTCGATGTCACGACAGCTGAACCCGATGAGCTACGTCGTATCCGACGTCAGATTGGAATGATCTTCCAACAGTTCAACCTGGTCAAGCGCTCGAACGTTCTGACCAATGTGCTTGCTGGACGACTTGGCTACGTGAGCCCCTGGTCCAGCCTCCTATACCGCTTTCCCTCCAAAGATCGCGCAATGGCGCTTGAGGCGCTGAAGCGCGTTGGTATCGCCGAGCAGGCCTACAAGCGTGCCGATGAATTGAGCGGAGGTCAGCAACAGCGCGTCGGCATCGCGCGCGCCCTGATGCAGCAGCCAAGGATCATTCTGGCTGACGAGCCAGTCGCCAGTCTCGATCCCGTACTCGCGCATTCCATCCTGGGCGATCTTGAGCGCCTCAACCAGGAGGACAACATCACTGTACTCTGTAGCCTGCACTACCTTGACCTAGTCCAGCGTTACGCCAGCCGCGTGATCGGTCTCCGTGACGGGCAGATCGTCTATCGCGGAACAGCGCAGGACATTCGCCAGATGTCTGACGCGGAGTTCAAGGACATCTACGGCGAAGAGGCGGAACGGGTGAGTGTTGGGCGTCGCACAGCGGAGGTGGAGTGATGGCAACGAGACTAGCTCAGCAAGAACTACGGTCAAGCCTGGTACCGGCGCCTGTCGCAGGCCTTGCATCGCTAGTCATCCCCGGCCTGGGCCAGATTCTAGCCCGACAGCTTCAGCGCGGACTCATTCTGCTGGGATCCATCGTCTCAATCGCCGGCCTGGGCCTGTGGCGTATCCACACACTAGGGCGTCAGCAGACTGGATTCTGGGCGCGGTACGCGAGGGCGCTTGATCGACAACCTGGCTTTGTGGCTCTGCTCTCGGTTGGTGTCTTGACCGCCTGGCTGTGGAACGTCTGGGATGCCTATAGCACCGCGCGCAGCCACGGACAGAAGAGAAGCATCGGTATCTTTGCGGTCATTCTGTTGGTGTTCTTTGTACTGGGTTGGCAGATTGGCGAGATCAACCTGTACACGCTGGGCAGTGGACTCCCGAAAGCCGCTGAACCGCTCTCCAGAGTTCTCTGGCCCTGGAGTGCTGCGTTCGTCCGAGAGACAGAGACCCTGAGCGCAAGCGCCAGCGTTCTTTCGCCCTGTGACGAAGCCCCACCACCCCCTCCTCCCGAGGAAACATCTGGACAGCCCTACCTGATTGCAGACCCGACCTGTGGTGAGCTGTCGACACTGGATGATGAAAACAAGGTCGTGCCTGGCACCCGGCTACATCTTGAGGCCCGCGGTTTCGCACCGGAGACTGAGACGCAGATCTGGTGGTTGGACCCCATCGGCAATGCATTTCGCCTCCGCGAGTCGGGGCAGTACGTCAGCATTATGACAGATGATGAGGGGTCCTTCTCACTCGATATCACAATGCCCTACCGTCTCATACCACCGAGCTCTGTGGGACGGATGATTCACACCGTGGAAGCGCGGCAGGTCTCACCAGTCGGGCGTCTCAAGCCGGGCGACCCCCTGGTGTTCAGCATTGAACGCATGATCGAGACCATTATGATGGGCATGGTGGCGACATTCTTCGGCATCCTGTTGTCCATTCCGGTCAGTTTCCTGGCCGCCCGCAATCTGATGTCGGGGTCCTGGGTCACCGTCGCGATCTACTACGTGACGCGCACAATTCTGAATATCATCCGATCGATTGAGCCGATGATCTGGGCGATTATTGCCCTCATCGTCGTCGGATTAGGTCCCTTCGCTGGAATCCTTGCTCTGACAGTTCACTCTGTCGCGGCCTTAGGCAAGCTCTACTCGGAGGCGATCGAGAGTATCGACCCTGGACCGATCGAAGCCATACAGGCAACCGGCGCCACGCGGTTGCAGACAATCGTCTACGGGGTCATTCCGCAGATGATTCCGCCCTTCGTCTCTTTCTCCATCTACAGATGGGACATCAACGTTCGCATGTCCACCGTAATCGGCCTCGTCGGCGGTGGTGGTATTGGGTTTCTCCTCATCCAGTACATCCGGTTGCTCGACTATCGTGCAGCCGGGATTCCCGTCTGGTTCATCGCGATCACAGTGGCAATACTCGACTATGTCAGTGCAGAGATACGGCGCCGCTTTGTGTAGAGATTGATGGAACAGCTGGCCATCGTGATCGTCAGTTGGAACGTGTGCGCTCTGCTGCGCGCTTGCCTGGCATCACTCTACGCCGATCTTGAGGGTTCAACAACGGAGGCAGAGGTTTGGGTAGTGGACAACGCCTCCGATGACGGTACGCCAGAGATAGTGGCACGTGAGTTCCCCCGGTGTCGCTTGATCGCCAGCACAGACAACCTGGGATTCGTGGCCGGCAACAACCTGGCGCTATCCAGAATCCAGCAAGGCCAGGATCGCGTTGATGCGGTCTGGTTCCTCAATCCTGATACACGGGTGCTTCCCGGTGCGACATCAGCGCTGTTGCATAGCCTGACGTTGAACGAGGATGTTGGGGTTGTTGGCGCCAGGTTACTCAATCCGGATGGTTCGCTCCAGCACGGAGCCTTCCGATTTCCTGGGCTGTTCCAGTTGGCGTTCGAGCTTTACCCCCTGCCAGCACGTCTGTATGACACCCCTCTCAATGGACGGTATTCCAGCAAACTCTATGCTAACGACGCGGCCTTCGCCGTTGATCACCCACTGGGCGCCTCTATGATGGTTCGAGGGGCTGCCATAGAAGATGTCGGCCCGTGGGACGAGAGATTCCACATGTACTGCGAGGAGATCGATTGGTGCTGGCGGATGCGAAAGGCAGGCTGGAGAGCTCTCTGTGTACCCACGGCCAGGGTAATTCACTACGGAGGCCAATCCTCGTCTCAAGTACCCGTTGCCTCCTTCATTCGCCTGTGGACAAGCCGGGCTTTGTTGTACAGACGGCATCATCACTCCGCGGTGTACGCTCTCGCCAGAGCCATGGTTGTGCGGACTATGAGCCATCGGGCGCGGCGCGCCACGCCTGAGATGGCTGAGGCCTGCAGACAGGTGATCTCGGCGTGGGACACTCCGACATGAATGTCACAGCCGTCGTTCTGACTCTGAACGAAGAGGATAACATCGAGGCGTGTCTGGCTAGCCTGGCGTGGGCTGATCATCGTGTCATCGTCGACTCCTTCAGCAACGACTGCACCGTTGAACTTGCTCGTCGCGCAGGGGCTGAGGTATTCCAGCACCCCTTCCAGAACTACGCTGAACAGCATAACGTTGCATTGGAGCGAGTGTCGGCGGATTGGATTCTGTTCGTCGACGCGGACGAGCGCGCCACACCCGATCTCGCTACGGAGGTCCGTACGGTCACTGATGGATCTCGCCCCGAGGCCGCGTGGGCTGTGCCCCGCCACAACTACATCTTTGGGCGTCTGACCCGGGGTGGTGGGTGGTACCCAGACTACCAGACCCGCCTGCTACGTCGTGGACGCGTCCGATGGGAACGACCTGTGCATGAGATTGCCGTGGTGGATGGCGCGATAGGGTATCTGAAGAGTCCATTAATCCACAACAACTACTCCAATCCCGCTGATTTCCACGCACGTCAGAAACGGTATAATGCATATGATGCGGAGATTCTCTACAATGAGGGCGCCCGGCCTCGTCGGGTCACACCATATCTCCAGGCCCTTCGCCATTTCTGGTGGCGTCTCATCACGCTGAAGGGCTACCGTGACGGCCTGCACGGCCTACGCTTGTGCACCCTGATGGGCTACTACGAAATGCGCAAGTACCAACGAGTCGCCGAACTAATCGAGGGAAGGAGCATCTAGTGGGAAGACCATTCAACTACGGTGGGCAGGCAGTCATCGAAGGCGTGATGATGCGCGGATCTCGCACAGTTGCGGTCGCCGTGCGTAACCCCGAAGGGCACATCGTCGTCGAGTCAGAGCCTCTCAACGAGCTGCTCTACCGGGGATTCCCAAGCCGCATCCCGTTTGTCCGAGGCCTGGTCTCGTTGTGGGACTCACTGGGGCTCGGTATGAAGGCTCTGTTCATGTCCGCCGATGTGGCAGTGGGGGACGAAGCCTCGTTCAGCGGGCCCGTGACGTGGGGCACAGCGTTCCTCGGAGTCGCTCTGGGTGTAGGATTGTTCATGGTACTTCCGTCATTCCTGATCGGCTTGCTGACCTCCCACATTCACTCGGGCTGGATGAGCAGCCTGCTGGAGGGCATCGTCCGGCTGGTCCTCGTTGTAGGCTACATCTGGGCGGTCGGACGACTGCCAGATATCCAACGCGTATTCGCCTACCATGGCGCCGAGCACAAGACGATTAATGCGTACGAGGCGGGTACCGACCTCAGTGTTGAACAAGTCAGGTCTTTCTCAACTGCCCATGCCCGGTGTGGAACCGCGTTCCTGCTCACGCTGGTCGTTGTATCGGTCATCGCGTTCGCACCACTGAGTGGCCTGCCGCTGGGATGGCGCGTGATCAGCCGGATCCTTCTGTTGCCCGCTATCGCTGGATTAGCGTACGAGTATCTGCGGCTGACCGCCCGCCTGGCGCATCATCGCTGGATGCAGGTGCTTATCGCCCCCAACCTGGGACTGCAGCGCCTCAGCACTCGAGAGCCCGATGATTCAATGATCGAAGTAGCCATCACAGCGTTGAGGACCGTCCTCCAGGCCGAGGGGGTCCTGGAAGATAACACGCTCGAGGCGCAGCTACCCGCCCTCAGTGACCCGGACGCCGGCGCCCTCCAGCACCTCACCAATGATCCAGCAGGGATGACCAGCGGCTGAGAAGAGATCGGTCAGCGCTGACAGCTTCTCCCCCGAGACCGAGATGAGCAACCCACCGGAAGTCTCCGGCGTGTACATCAGTTGCTGCAGTTCCTCTTCGATCTCTGGATCAAAACGCACGGCGTGCTGGTAGGCGCGCTCATTGTTGCACGTCCCTCCAGGGAACAGCCACTGGTCAGCATACCCACGGGCGCCGTCGACAAACGGTAGCCGGTCCGCGTAGATCCGTATCTTGACACCGCTTTTCTGCGCCACCTCGCAGGCGTGACCGAGTAGTGCAAACCCCGTGATGTCGGTGCACGCGTGGATGCCAATCTGCTGCGCAAGACGCGCTGCCTGCCGGTTAAGCGTCTTCATACTGGCCACTGCCTTGGCCAGGTGGTCGGGTTCGGCAGCATCAGCCTTCGCAGCCGTCGTGATGATTCCCACACCAAGTGGTTTGGTCAGGATAAGCGCATCCCCCGAACGCGCACCGGCCTTGGTCAGCACCCGATCCGGATGGATCAGGCCCATCACAGACATGCCGTACTTCGGTTCCTTGTCATCTATCGTGTGGCCACCGGCCAGCACCCCGCCGGCTTCACGAATCTTCTCCGCACCCCCTCGCAGGATTTCACTGATGACCTCCGGAGGCAGATCGGGGGGGAAGCCGCAGATATTCAGTGCGAGAGCGACCTCACCACCCATAGCGTACACATCGCTAACCGCATTCGCGGCAGCGATGGCTCCGTAGTCGTACGGGTCATCGACAACCGGCGTGAAGAAATCCAGCGTCTGTATCACGGCGACCTCGTCACTGACTCGGTACACAGCCGCGTCGTCACTCACCTCGAGACCAACCAGGAGGTCGGGATACTGTTCCGCAGAAAATAAGCACTGTAGTGGGCGCAGCACCTGCGCCAGGGTCTCAGGACCCATTTTCGCCGCTCAGCCGGCGGCTGTCGTCAGAGCGGTCAGGCGCACCGGTTTGTCCGACATAACCATTCTCCCATACTAACGCAGAGAAGATATCACCCTTCGAGGACAGCACGCGTCCTAGAGACTGACGACCTTGCCAGCCCTTAGCATCGTCTCAGCGATAGCGTACATGTTCGAGATCTCTCCCACCGCGATCTCGTTGGCCAGTTCATAGTGCTTCAGACAGGTGCCACACACCAGGATCTCGACACCCTGGTCGTGCAGCCCTCTCAGATCCTCAAGAATTGGAGAGCCCGCAATCGTCAGCCTAACACCGCTGTTGATGAAGATGAGGGTGTCTGGCACAGGCTCCACTTCCCCCAACGCGTGCAGGAAAGCACGGATGAGAATATGGCCAAGCTCGTCGTCCCCCCGCCCCATAGATTCGCACGGCGCCAGCAGAACCAGCGGTCCGGTCAACGGTGTCTGTAGCACTGCCTCACACGACTCCGCGTGAGCTGTCTCGCCTCTGCTGATGAGCAGAGCAATTCCATCGTGATGTTTCTCGACCACCACTGTGTATCCCGCCTTCTCCGCCATCCGGGTCACATTATGTTGTGATGTCTCGCTATCGACAATGGTCACTACCTGGTCAAACTCCCTCAGTGCACTGCGAGTGAGAATGACAGGCTGGGGACACGGCAGACCCCGTGCGTCAACGGTCCTAGCGCCCTCCATCGCCAACCCTCACAGGATCTATACCGACCATCACGTCGTGCCCATATGTCATCCCGATTCGCTGGCCGGGCTGCACGGTCAGGAAGTCCGGTCCCCAGTCTCCCATGATTAGCCGCCGGATCAAGACCAGGTTCCCTTCGACTCGTTCGTAGGCCCACCCGCGCCTGGTTGCTTCCTCCTGAGCTTCTCTTTCAACCTCGTGACCATCGCCAATGCCCATATCGATGAAGACAGCCCGCTGGTAGTGTTGCTGCCAGGCGCCCATTATCTCCATCAGATAGTCGGCATTGTCCTTCCCGTACTTCGCCACATACTCGTCGTACACAGAAGGCAGATCAGACTCCACACCCGATCCGAGAGATAGTGCGGTACCTGAACCCTCCCGACGTTCGATGTAATCCAGCGCGTACCAATAAGTCCCTGGACACGTGTCAAACTCCTCCCGGTAACGCCCTCGGTCACCCAGGAACAACGTGATACAGTCGTGAGCTCTAGGGATGACGATTGGGATATCGACGGCCTGCAGACCGTGCGTGGCTTTGCCACACAGACCGTAAGCCATAACGATCGCCTCATATCCCTGACTCGATGTTGCTGCGATCCGTTCCTGAAGCCTGGCGCGGAGGTCAGCAGGATCAGCATGCAGCCCCAGTCGAAACAACTCAACGTCGACGATATGGGGCGACTGCGCTGCACATAGATACACTGGTCGTGCAAGCGCCTCACACCCGATGCACTTGAGTCTCATCTGAACCATCCTGATTTGTGATAGTCACAGGTCAGAGCCACAATACCCGAGCTGGAGCATTCTGCCTGTCATCGACATGTCTGGCGTCCACTCTCGCAACTACTGGGATTCACGTCCATCCGCACGGAAACTACACCTCGTGGACCCCTTCGATCTGCAGTTGGGCCGTCACGAGCGCGTCGAGCGAACGATCCTGATCCGTCCGTTCGATACGCAAACACACCCCACAGTTCGAGCTCAGATGACGCGGTACCGGGATGAGCTTCGATGCTATGCCCGCTTGGTGCAACACTTTCTCAGCTCGTATCGCGTGGCTTGTCCCGTACACCAGGATAACCGCATATCGATCTTCGATCATCGCTCTGCCTTAGCCAGGGTTCGCACCGCCATCAACGCAATGTCCACTTGATCTTGCGTATTGAACACCCCCATTCCAAACCGCACTGCCCCATCTGGGAACGTGCCGATTGTCCTGTGTGCTGCAGGCGAACAATGCAGCCCGACCCGGCACATGATACCATATTCCTCGTCCAGGCGTAGCCCAACCTCCGACGGCGCAAGCGCGTCGATATTGAACGAGACGGTAGCCGTCTGGGAATCTGCCCTCAGACCACCATACCCTGTGACGCCGGGAATCTCCAGGAGACCGTCGATCAGGTACTGAGCCAGGCCCACTTCATGGCGACGAACGCTCTCCACGCCACGGTACGATAACCACTGTAGAGCGGCCTCCAACCCAGCCAGTCCCACCACGTTCGGCGTCCCACTCTCGAACATGTCGGGCAGGAATTCGGGTTGCAGTTCGTACTCCGACCGACTACCGGTGCCACCGAGTTTCAGCGGCCTGAAGTGAGTCAAGTCAACACGCTCACCGACAACAAGCCCACCAGTGCCCGTCGGACCATACAGCGACTTATGCCCGGTGAACGCCAGAAGATCAATCCTGTCGGCCTGCATGTCGATCTCGCATACACCAGCCGTTTGCGCGGCATCAACGAGAAAGAGCACGCCGCGGTCGCGCGCGACTCTCCCCACCTGTCCAATGGGCAGAATCGTGCCTGTGACGTTTGAGGCATGGTTCAGGACAACCATCTTGGTGTCGCTGCGGATAGCCGCCTCGACATCACCGGGGTCGAGTTCTCCCTGCGAGGAGCATTGCACCACAGTCACTGACACACCGGCTTGCTCCAATAGTCGCAGTGGGCGCATCACTGAATTATGCTCCATACTGGAGGTAACCACATGATCACCGGGCCGCAGCAAGCCGCGCAATGCCAGGTTCAGTCCCTCGGTGACGTTCTGTCCAAAGACCACTTGGAGGGGATCATGAGCGCTGAACAATTCGGCAATTCGTTCACGAGCGCGATAGACAATGCGCCCCGACTCCACAGCCAGCCGGTGACCAGCCCGCCCGGGATTTGCCCCGACCTCACTCAAGAAACGGGCCATAGCGTCCACGACATCAGTGGGCTTGGGCCAGGAGGTGGCGGCATTATCGAGATAGATCATCGTCAGCTCCGATCAGTTACACAGAACAAGGGAGTAAGCGTCAAGCGCGAACAGTCTATCTCCAGAAGATACGAGAACGAGACTCGGGGGTAGGAGAAGAGTAACGCCACCGGTCTTCGCCGGTGGCGTGGCGCCTCATCATCAGGTCCGTGCTCAGAGGGTGATCGAGTCAGGTGACCACACACGGCTAGAGCAAGCAAGCGGGACGCCACGACCGGCGTTCGTATTCGTCTTTCAGTGAAGACGGTATGCCACTTGTGCATCCTCCCGTGCGCAGATATCGGATGGTATTGTACCACGTCTGAGCACCAGGGGCAAACACTACCGTTCCAGGGGCGTTACCTTACAGGTGGATACAACAGCATACGATAGCCTTCGATCCACCCGCACCACTTTCGGGTAGAGAACCAGGGCTATGTGAGCAGGGTGACGACATCGGGCCAGCCTGGGCAATGCCAACAACCGGGGACGCCAGTCTATGTACTACATTCGCCACAGGATCGACCAGAAATTCATCCACCCCGATCCCTACGAGTATCTGAGCACCTGAGATTGCCTGCTACTGATCGGAGAGCTGGCGGTAATCGATCAGACGAATGCCCAACTCAGCGATACATCGCCGTATCCTGGGATCACGCAAGGAGTGGTAGTCACCAGCACGCCAGTCGTCTGTACCCGGGTGGGTCAGTAACTCTGTGGTTCCTTCACTCAGATTGTTGAGCAGCTTCAGCAGAGACTCGATATTGCGGTTGCCATCCTGAGAAAAGGACATCTCAAAGTAGTTGGGCCGCTTGAGCTGACGTTCTAACACAAGCCTCTGATACCGGCGTCCTTGCCAGCGCACATACCAGACCGGGAATCCATTGCGCGCAGCCATCTCAGGCGCTTTGTGTTCAAGGCCATCGTCGAATGGCACGCGCACGGGCAGATTCCCGTACTCCTGGGCGAGGTCCAGACTGACGCGAAACCAGGCTGGAAACACATAAGGAAAGTGGCAGTGCAGGTCCAGATGATCGGGAGCGCGCCTGGTGTCTTCGATGAACTTCTCAATCTGTGCCCGCCATTCCTCTCTCAGCTCTGAAGCGCGAAGATGACCGTATCGCAGCAGAAGCGCGGCGCCATTGCGGAACTCACCTCGAGCACCCACCAGTGAGCCCACCTGATCTGTGGGTAGAACAGGTCTACCCTCGTTCATCACCAGATGTACTCCCGCTCCCAGGGCAGGGTGCTCACGTAGATAGGCAGCTGCTTCCGGCCAGTGCGGTTGGTTGACCATCGCTGTTGTACTGGTGACAACGCCAGCCTCAAACAGGTCAATCGTGGCTGGCACTGTGCCTTGCCCGCACCCAAAGTCATCCGCGTTAATGATCAGTTGTCGCGTCATCTGCGCCTCCACAACCCGCATCCACGTCCAACTGAGGCAACGTCGTCAATCCTGGCGAGCGATCAGGAACACCAGCCAAGCAGATCGCTCAACTGCTCAAGCACATAATCGGGTCGAATACTCGAATGAGCAAGGAGTGCCGGCGTTGTGACGCCCGTGAGGACAACGGCAGTAGCCATCCCAGACTCTTGGCCCATCCGGATGTCCGTCTCGAGCCGGTCGCCAATGATAATGCATTCCTCCGCCGCCAACTGCAGGTGATTCAGGAGTGCATTCACCGTGATGGGCGATGGTTTCCCCACCACTACCTCGACCGGCTTCGCCGTGCATCCCTCGATCGCCCCAATCACGGCCCCCGCATCAGGCAAACCGCCATCCGGAACAGGGCAGTAACGATCCGCGTTAGTCGCAATGAACCGCGCACCTGCACGGATGGCATCAAACGCGATCTGCAGTTTGTGGTAGTCGAACGCACGATCGAAAGACGCGACGACGAACTCGATCTCATCCGCCTGCTCGGTGAACCGAAAACCGGCCTCGAGAAGCTCCGTCAGCAGTGGGGGCTCGCCAATGACAAACAACGAGGCGCCTGCGGCTTTATGCACCAACCACTGGGTCAGTACCCACGACGAATTGATTACTTCCTCAGCCGATGTGCGGATACCCAGGCCTGTCAGCTTCTCCGCATAGTCCCCGCGCGTCTGCAATGGCTTGTTGCTCAGGAATACGACTCGACTCCCGGCTGCACGTAATACTCCAACAGTCTCCCGTGCACCTGGGAGCAACTTCTCGCCTAAGTAGACGGTGCCATCCAGGTCAAAGATGTACCCACCGAATCTGCGGTTGACGGGAGCCACGTTGCACCTCATCGTGAGTAGATTGGCCGCTCAGCCCTTCCAGTCTACCACAGCGCACCGGTGCTGCAAACCTTGGTCCCCGCAAGACGACCGGCTTCTGGAGTGACAGATTGGCAGATTCAGACGCTGAAGACGACCGACTAGCCCCTGTCAAACACCTTGCCAATCGAGAACGCCCGACCTATGTTCCCACCGATCCCAAAGTACGTGTTACCCTCGGGCGCGTAGAGCATCGGCATGACCCGGGTGATGTCCAGCTTGCCCCGCTCGTCGAGCACGCTGTCATCTGCCTTGATGTCGATGATCTCTCCAATGAATTGGGTATGGAGCCCAATCTCTACGGTATGCAGGAGGTTGCACTCCAGAACGAACGGGAACTCCCCGACATATGGCGCATCGACCTGTTCACTCCTGACCGGAGTCAAGCCTGTGGCGTCAAACTTGTCCACATCTCTCCCTGAGACAATACCGAAATAGTCGGCGTGGTTCACATAGGCTTCGGATGGAATGCTGACTGTGAAAGCCTTTCTGGCCACGATATTGCCGTACGAGTAGGTGGCTTTCCGCAGTGATACCGACACACACGGGGGCACTGAACAACATATCCCGCCCCACGCCGCAGTCATGACATTTGGCTTACCCCCTGCGTCGTAGGTCCCCACAATGAAGACCGGTGTTGGATAGACAATCGTCTTGGCGCCAAGTGACTTCTTCATCCTAATTCCTCCCTCGCTCAGCAGATCATCGAACGTTAAGATACACCGCCGCCCAGACCCTCAAGTACATCCTGGACCGTGAGCCACCCAGTACCAGGGAAAAGCCGTGCAACCTGAGGGGCGAACAGCGTGGAAGAGATCATCACCTTTCCAGGCGATCCGTCAGCAATGATCCCCCCATCTCCAAGAATCACTACCCGGTCGGCGGCTCCAGCCACAAGCTCCACGTCATGCGTGACGAGCAGTATCCCGGTACCTTCAGCCTGCCACTCCCGCAGAAGCTTGATCAGGTCGCGTTTGGCCAGGTAATCCATACCCCGCGTAGGCTCGTCGAGCAACAACATCTGGGGCCGCGTCACGGTGATCGCGCCGAGCGCGACCCGTTGCCGCTGCCCCACGCTGAGATCCCGCGGGTAAGAATGCCCAATCTGGCTCAGTCCGAGCCGTGCCAGAAGCTCATCGGGAGGCGCCGGCGGATGATCCATTAGACCGTGATTGCGAAGGGTAATCTCCAGCTCCTCTCTGACACTGTCAGCGAACAGCAAGTCATCCGGTTGCTGAGGGAGATAGCCAATGCCCTGACAGATGTCGGATGTTGACTGTCCCACGATCGGACGACCATCCAGAAGCACGTCGCCATGTTGGGGCGTGAGCAAACCCACGATGCACTTCAGTAACGTCGTCTTGCCGGAACCGTTGCGACCCATCAGCGCCACCAACTCGCCCTGTCCGACAGTCAGTCCGACATCGTTTAATACAGGCTTGCCATTGTATGAGAAGCCCAATCCGCTGACCTCCAGCGACGATGCCCTGGATGATTCCGGGCGCACAGGGTCAACACTGGCGGATCTACGCGACACCATCACGGCACGCTCAACCGCTGAGATCATCGTTTGGACAGAAGCGCGGCCCTCCTTGATCGTTAAGGGAAGCTCGGCCCATCCGAACGCCTTGCCCAATTCGACCAATGGCGGGTTCAGATCAATCTGCCGCAATACATCCTGGGGAGCTCCCTC
The DNA here is from genome assembly GCA_012514315.1 of Chloroflexota bacterium. GTDB lineage: Bacteria > Chloroflexota > Anaerolineae > B4-G1 > B4-G1 > JAAZAN01. The sequence goes on along the minus strand of JAAZAN010000087.1, from coordinate 4,995 downwards.
GATGATCGGCACATGTTGATCCGACTCGAGATCTGTGATCGGCAGATATACCATATGATCGACATATGGTAAGACCCGTTCTAGCCGGTGCTCGGCCAGCACCACCGTAAGCCCCAGGTCGCTATTCAGGTTCACGAGAGCCTGCAGAACATCGTCGGCCGAGTATGGGTCAAGTTGCGAGGTGGGTTCATCCAGAACCAGTATTCTGGGATGGAGCGCCATCGCCGCCGCGATAGCCACCCTCTGCTTCTCTCCACCCGAGAGACTTTCCAGGGACCGATCCCGCAGATGAGTGATTCCCAAGAGACCCAGCGCCTCTTCGACCCGGAACCGCATCTCGGTGACCGGAATTGCAGCGTTCTCCAGTGCAAAGGCTATCTCATCCTCAACGCGGTCGACAACGAATTGAGACTCCGGGTCCTGGAAGACGAATCCGACCAAACAGCTTAGCGTGTGAGGCCCTTCGGTCACCGGATTGTGACCTCCGACGCTGATGGAGCCGCGCACGCGACCGCCGGAGAAGTGCGGTACTAGACCGTTAAGACAGCGCAACAACGTGGACTTTCCAGAACCGGATGGACCGGTAATAAGCACAAAGTCCCCTTCCCCGATGTCCAATTGAACATCTCTGAGCGCTGATATTCTGCTGTCCGGGTAACAATACGTGAATCGGTCGAAGTGGATCATAGCATCTCTCGCTGAGGACCGAACCGGGCCGGGACCAGCAGGCCTAGAACCGCAATCCCGACCAAGGGATCAAAGCCAGGCAGAGTCAGACGTGGATACGGCGCATAGTAGAATGTATCACGACCGATCCCTGGCAGTGGCAGAAGGAAGACAGCCAGCGCAAACGCACTCCCCAGCACAACGGATGTCTCACGCCACCCCCAGCGCCGGGAGCGATAGCTCGTATGCGTGACAGTCTGCCCTGCCATCCACGTCGCTCCCAGGATCAAGCCGCCGCCAGTAAGCAGCGCGAATGTGGCAGCCAGTCGCCCCGTGGGCGCCAACAGCCACCCGATCCACCCACCAAGAAGCGTAATCAGCCCGACAACCATCAAGATCTGGGTACGGACCAACTGCACCCGATCGCTGACGGCGCCGTAGCCGCGGGCGACCATGGCTTCGGCCAATCCCATAGAGCGTTCCAGGCTACTGATCAGGAGTGGAACGAACACGGGAGGCCAATCACGCAGCCCACGCATGCGGTGCCCTCTCACGGCCTGCGCCTCGCGAATGCGACGCAGGCTGCGTGCGGCTTGCGGTATGAAGGTGAGCGCAATGGATAACACAACGCCCGTTTCGTGGAATGCCCGCGGTGTAAGACGAATCAGCTCGCGGGCCGGTAGCACCCGATTGAACACTGAGAAACCGCCGAAGATCGTCGTCAGCGTCAGTCCGTTTAGGACGCCGAACACGAAAGCCTCCAGCGTGACCGGCCCTCCCAACAGGGGAATCCATCTGGGCAGGCTGAAAAACGTCGTCTCACCCAGGTGAACGGTGAGTGCATTGAAGATACCCGACAAAGGCATAGCGATCAGCCCAAACCGGACTGTTGAAAGAGGAAGTCGCCGGGAGTCATCCACCGAACAACGCAGGTCCACCACGGCGATCGTCATTAGCAGTATGACGACGTACAACGGGTTGCGCGTCGATGACGCCACGACAAGCGCGCACGCCGTCCAGAACAACCAGGCTCGCCCATCAATCATAGCGCCCTCACAGTGATCTCCCATCCGACTGGAAGAAGAAGCGGCGCCGGAACCGGGCCAGGGCCCGGATGACTGGAGCGCCCAATGTGGCCAGCAACAGAACATTTCCCAAGGAACGCACGACGTCCCACCCCAAAGACGTGACCGCGTAGAAAGCACCGTACCTTCCCAGAACCTCACCCAGGCTGATTCCCGGCGTCCAACTCTGCTCGGCCGGCCCCAGCGCGTACGGCCAGAAATACACATTCATGATGACGCCGTAGATCAGACCCCACGCGAAACCAAATGCGCTCAGGATGGAGACCATCAATATATTCCGGCCTGGCTGTGCCGCTGGAGGGACCAGGAATGCAACCCATCCGGCCGTCAGCCCAACCCAGCCGGCTGTAAACATCTGATATGGCAGCCATGGACCGACGCCGCCCGTGACCAGCGCTGACGTCAACATCGTGAAGCTGCCCATCAGGAATCCAAAACGCCCACCGAAGACGTATCCCGCAAGTATGATCGGCGCGAAGATCGGTGAGAAGCCACCGGGCATCGGGATAGCGACCTCAATGAAACGGAGGACACTTGTAATGGCAACCAACACACCCAGCATAGCCACTATCTTGGCACTGATGCTCTGTCCCTGAAGCTCGACCAGTAACGCGATCAGAGATAGACCCACCAGCGCCGCAGTGACCAGGGGAGCATCCTGACTATGGGCCAGCCCCATCGCACCCTCCTGAGCACCAGGCAGGAAGAAGGGATAGGTGAATGCCAGCACACCCAGAATCCCACTGAGAACGTATATGGATGTATTGAGTATCTTATGCCACATCACTAGCCCTGAACGGGGCTCGCACGCCACGCCGTTCGCCGGAATGTCCTTTTTTCGTCGCCCCAAGATCGGGGCAAGGCGACCATCAAAACAAAACTCCTTCCCCTCGCATCAGGAAGGGAAGGAGTTGATTCTTGAGAGATCTCGTATGCGCCACTCCCTTTCCGCGAAGAGCTTGAGCACAGGTAACAGAGACGGGTATCCTGACTTCAACGGATGGCTATACCACCGTTGCTACAGTTGCGGGACAGCACCGGACTTTGACCGGTTTCCCCAATGACATCCCACGCGTCCGGGCGTTGGGACATCCCTGCTACTTGACTGTTCAATTGTAGGTGAAGTATATCACGGCTCGACCGTCTGTCAAACCGCTCGTCTTCGCAGTGAAGAGATGATGAGCCAGACTACCAACCCGACCATGATGACGCCGAATATCGCGTAGCTCCACAACCCTGTCTCGGAAAATCCCCGATGAACCGATGCGTCATCAGACACGTCTATCGAGGTGTCAGTAGACGGGCCATCTTGAGAACCATCTGCAGCGAAAAGTGTGGCTGTAGAGAGCAGCGCGGGAGCGGCAGACCGGGATGTCTCATTCGTTTCGGTCACTGCAGGTGTGACTGACTCGGAGCGGCACATATCATCCAGAGTGATGTCATCCGGAGGTGCTTCTGAGCCATCTCCCCACACCCATCCATCCACATCACCGTGCCTGAGGTGCCACGAGCTAGCGCCCACACCGGATATCATCCAGGTCCCATCCGGCTGAAGATGAGAATAGACCCAGTAAGCACACGGACTACTTCGACACTGACAGAAGCAGTCCATCCCCGCCGCACAACCTTCCCCGTCGATCTGACAGACGCCGTAGCCCAAACCGCCGTACGCATCCAGGACGATATCGACCCCGGCACGCTGCAGCAACTCACTGCCGGTGATGAATTCCTCCTCGAACTCAACGCACCGCGCATCGACGCTGCCATCACCGTGGACGATGATGACGCCGGCCCGATTCACCGGAGGGGCCTGAGCGCCAACGCCGCTGACTATCACAAAGATCACCAAGGCCAGCGCACAGAAGACCCAGTACCGGGCGAGCCGGCTCACCACAGGGCTTAGCGCCATACGTCACGATTTCCGTACACGGACACTCCCGCGTTCTCTGGCCCGCGCAGCCACCAGGAACACAACACCAGACGCACACAGGACAGCGCCGCCCACGAGCAGGAGCACGTGTGTCGCTGCACCAGCGCCGCCCGTTGTTGGTAGGAGCGACGGTGTCGCCGACACAACCGGCTCGCCACTCGTCGCTGCATCAATCTGTGGCAGATCAACCAATGTGTAGCCCGCCAGAGCGGGAATCGCCTGGGCCGTGGCCAGAACATTGGGCGTTGCGACCGCTGCCTGCCAGAAGAACGCCCCCGTGTCCGTATCCTGCATCAATTCTAGCGCTTGCATTGGATCGGTACCCTGGGGCGCCCAGTCATCCGGGGACTCCCCCGCTGCCAGGAGCGCTTGAAGCACGACGGCCGTGGAATTGGCGTCCGAGTCAGTGCCGTAATCGGATGGATTCTGATAGGGAAACCCGCCGTCATCGTTCTGCACACGGTGCAGATAATCCAGTGCACTATCGATCTCATCCAAACGATCTGCGACAATGAGTGCCTGGATCACCATGGCAGTCGTGTTTGTATCCCCAACACTATCCTCAGTTGGGCCAAAGAGCGCCCACGACCCATCGTCCGATTGATTGTCCAGCAGGTTCTGAATGGCCCCTTCCGGCAGCGGTCGGCCCGCCCGCGCGAGCGTCACGAGAATCAGAGCCTGATCGTATACCGTGCTCCCGTAACTGCCGCTCGCTGACTCGTAGCTCGCCTCAAGCTCACTGACGAGATCCTGACCGGCAAATGCGGTGGGATCCTCACCCGCAAAAAGCAATGTGAGCGCAACCTTGGCTTTGAGTCCAAGCAACTCCACCGTCCCAGCAGAGAGCTGATCCTCCAGGTAGTCAACCGGCGAGTTGCCATTGTCAGAAAGCCACTCATTCACACGCTGCCCCCCGGCAGCGATAGCCATGATCGTGTCGCAGGTGGTCCCCAGATCGGACCCTTCAGCAAACCCGTTTGTGATCCCGCCATCAGGTTGCTGTTGCAGCTTCAACCACGACAGACCATCAACAACAGCACTCTGTGCCCACGCCGGACACACCGCACCGGTGAACACACTCAGGACTACGATCCAGGCAACGACTCTACGTATCATAGGTTGAGATTCCTCCTGTCATTCTGCAGATAGTATCGATACGCGCAGTATAGCGAGACTGAGAGGAGTCGTCAAGCGCAGGCTTAAGTGGGCTTTCGCAGCGGATCGGGAGTTGGAGGGCCTGGATCTTCGGGATTCTGGTGCAGAATTGGCTGGATGTGGGGGTAAGCGACACAAAGGGCTGGGTTGTACGAGTTA
>JAAZAN010000010.1 GCA_012514315.1 Chloroflexota bacterium | reverse complement strand
GCGTGATATCGCCGGGCTGGTTGAGCGCTCGCGATATTTTCGGCCCGCGGCGGATCTGGTATTACAGAAGACAGGACGACTCACCTATCGGGTGATCGCCCGCAAAGTGGGGAAACACCAATATCGCCGGATGGACCTGCAAGCTGCGATCACCAAGGGAATCGAGCGACAGTTTGGCGATTCCTGGCGTCTAGTTGATGACGATGCACAGGTCGAGGTCTGGGCGAATGTGATCGGATCACGCCTTCTGTGCGGCATCCGCCTCTCCGACCAGTCCATGCGACACCGTGACTATCAGGACGTTAACTTGCCAGCTTCGCTTCGGCCGTCGGTCGCGGCGGCTATGGTTCTGTTGACACAGCCGGAACAGCACGATGTCTTTATGGACCCTATGTGCGGCAGTGGAACGATTGTCGCAGAGCGGATGCTAGCCGGACCATCTCGGGCGATTCTGGGCGGCGATATTGTCTGGGACCGTGTATACGCCTCAAACAGGAACCTGCGCCGGGTACGCGGACGCAGTCTAGTAACCCACTGGGACGCCACAACATTGCCTGTAGAGGTGGAGTCTGTGGGCAAACTGGCAGTCAATCTACCATTCGGCAAACAGATTGGTTCGCGATCGGAGGTGGAGAAGCTGTATCCGAGGTTTGTGTCGGAATTAGAGCGTGTATTGAGACCAGATGGGATTGCTGTGCTGCTGACTAGCGAATACGAGTTGCTCAAGGAAGTGCTCCGGGATCACGACCGTCTTCTTAACCTGACAGGTTACTCTATCGCTGTACTGGGGCAATGGGCACGCATCTATGTACTGAAGAAGGTGGCAGAGAGCCCATAGCCTCTGATGGCGCTCGGGTCGGGGAGAGCTATAGCTCAGTTGTGATAGCGCACTGTGACATACACTTTAGGAATGGATGTGGAGTGAGATGAGATGGTGATCGGCGTAGACTTGGTCGAGATCGACCGCGTCGAGCGAGTGTTGACACGCTATGGACACGTGTTCCTGAACCGAGTGTTCACGCTCTACGAAGTTGCCTACTGCCGGGGACGTTCACACGAGCTGGCAGCACGATTCGCCGCCAAGGAGGCGGTTTCAAAGGCATTAGGGGTTGGCGTGCGGCTCTTGGCCCCCGAGGGTATTGACTGGCATGATGTCGAGATCGTGAGTGACCAGCTGGGCAAACCCCTCGTCGCACTGAGTGGACGAGCAGCGGCCCGCGCTCAGGATCTTGGTCTAACTGAATGGGAGATTAGTCTATCACACAGCCGTGATAACGCGATCGCTATGGTCGTGGCGATGTGAAGAACGGCAAGGGAGGGCATTGTTGTGAATACAATGGTCATCAGGGCCGATAGTCACGATGCCATCACCCATATCGTAAGAACGTTGCAGGCGGGAGGGCTGGTCTCCTTTCCCACGGATACAGTGTACGGTCTGGCCGCGATACCGTCTGACAAGGACGCTGTGGAGAGGCTGTACGAAGCCAAGGACCGGTCAAAGACAAAAGCCATACCACTGCTCCTTTCAGAATCCAGTCATGTGGAGAGAGTTGCACACGTTCCCTCGCATTGCTCAAGGGCGGTGAAGAAGTTTTGGCCGGGCGGCCTCACACTGATTCTTCCTAAGTCGCTCGAGATCATCGAGGCAGTAAGTCCCGGTCCATCAGTGGCCGTGCGTGTGCCGGACCTGGCTCTCGCACGTGAGATCATAGAGGCTGCCGGAGGCGTGTTGGCTGTGACGAGTGCCAATCTATCTGATCACGCTAGCGCAACCTGTGCCGCCGACGTTGAGCGAGAGTTGGGAGGGCGCATAGAACTGATCGTTGATGGCGGTTCATGCGGGAACGGCCTCGCGTCAACGATTCTTGATTGCACTGTTGAGCCACCATTGGTGCTGCGACACGGCGCAGTCTCGGAAGAAGCCCTGCAAGCGGTTCTGGGTAGCATTCGGATGTCAGCATCCAAGTGATCCGCACGAGTAGTGCGCGCTAGAGCAGTTCGATCGTTCGCTCGCCCTTCTGTCCAGCAGAAGACCATCTCGCCGGGCAAGTCGAGCGATCGAGCAAGAGACACCCAAGGGCAGCCAGAGATACGCTCAGATGCACCGCTGGTTCACGGCAGGGTCACTATCAGAGCCCGATGGTATCAGGAGTCTGCGCTGATTCCAGATCAGATGTAGAGGCATGAAGCAGGATGAGCTCATGAAAGCCGACACTTCGATTGGAACGGTCGTAAGGTCAACAACGCCAAGGCTATTGGCCGTACCGCTGTTCATCATCACATTCGCGGCCTATTGGGCTACAGCTGCTCCCGGCACGCTCTTTGGCGACCCTTCCGAATATCAGTTCATACCAGCGATTATGGGAATCGCGCATCCACCTGGCTACGCATTCTATACTCTGCTGGCCAAGGTCTGGCAGTTACTGGTACCTGCAGGTACAATAGCATACCGCACGAACCGTCTAGCGTCAGCCGTTGCTGCGCTGGCGGTTACCCTCGTGTATCAGACTGTGCTGGACCTGCAACGCGCCATCCTCCGTCAGAAACCCGACACACCCGGTTCACCACTCATCCCTCTTGTTGCCGCACTGGCCCTCGGTGTGACCCCCGACTTCTGGCAGCACGCCATACACGCGAATGCGCACATCGTGAGTGTGACGTTCGCTATCGCCCATATTTGGCTCCTAGTGCACTGGTGGTATACAAAGCAGGATCGTTGGTTATTCGTGTTCTGCATCTTGCTTGGAGCCGCAGCCAGCCATCACCCCATCACTATGATGGGAGTACCGGCTTACGCTGTGTTCATCCTGTGCGTGGCACCGGATATCGCGCGAGACTGGCGTCGTGTTCTAGCTATGGCAGTGTGCGCATTGCTAGGCCTGATGCCACTGCTCTACTACCCCATACGAAGCCCCTCGACCCCATTTGGGCCAACCGATATGCGGACCTGGCAAGGCTTTCTCAACCACGCCACAGCGCAAGGATTGCGAGTCAACCTGTTCCACTTTGGCCTGCGCGATCAGCCCAATCGGGCGCTAATCTTCTGGTCCTTGCTCAAGCTGCAGTATCCGGTGTCGATCATCCTTCTGATCCCAGTGGGGCTTCTCTTCATTGGGCGACGCATGTCCAAAGTGGGCTTGTTGATTGCACTCTTCCTACTGGGACACCTGCTATTCACGCTGAACACTGTGCAGGACGTGATGGCATATCTCCTCGCACCTTTCGCCGCGATCGCGATCGCCGCGGGTGTGGGTCTACTGGCACTCAGTGAGACACTGCAGAGACTATCCGTTGTGCACTTCAAGCGCGGTGCGGCCAGACTTTGCTCCACCGGCCTGCCGCTGGTCCTGATCGTCCCTCTTGCCCTGCGAGCCGTTGGCAATCTTCAATCAGGCATATCTTTACACAACTTCACGGCGGCCGATGATTGGGTTCGAATCGTTCACGAGCGCTTCCATGGCCAGGGGGAAGGGGCCCTACTACTGTCGGATTGGGAGCATCTCACTCCGATCTGGGTCTACGCCTACACACAGAATGCAGCCTTGCGTGATGAGGATCTGCGGCTGATCTACGTCTCGACGAGCAATCCGTGGGTTGAGTCTGTGTGGGCTCACATTGAGGATGGACCCCTCTACTTGCCGGATTACCGGCCTGCGGTGAGAGACGCCGGGTTTCGGATAGTACCTGAGGGGACACTGTACCGCGTGGAGGCGCCGCCAGTCTCCAACACGGCACCTACTCATGAGCTCGATGTGTGGGTCGACGAACGGATTCATCTCGTTGGGTTTGACTTGCCCAACGACAGCGTCCGCCCCGGTGACCCGCTCACGCTCGTGCTCTACCAGCATGTCGAGGCGCCACTTACCGAGATCTGGATGCCATACACAAGGCTAGGTTCTGTTGAAGCACGGTGGACGACTGACAGTCGGTTGCTCACACCATACTGGCAGCCCGGCGAAGTTGTTGTCGAACGCTATGAGATTCCGATTCCTCTAGACTTCGAGCCGGGCCAATATCCTCTTCAGCTGGGCTATGGGGACCTGAGTAACGGACGCGACGCACTTCCGTTCTCCACGGGCGACACGAGTGTGAACCTGGCCACCATCAATGTGCTACCAGCGCTTACAGCAGCGCTGGACACCCGTTCAGGAGATGATCTTGCCAATCTGGACAACCAAGTGGCCCTGGAGAGTGCAAGCGCCAGAGTGGGAAGGCAGTTCCGCAAGGCGGGATGGCAAGAACCGCTTCGAATCGGAGCAGGGCGAGATATGCATCTGGTGCTCCACTGGCGCGCCCTGGCCACACCCCGCGACAGCTTCACTGTGTTTGTACACCTGATCGACGCGGACGGAAGGTACATCTCCGGTCACGACTACACTCCCCTCGGAGGCGCCTATCCGAGCTACCTCTGGTTTCCCAAGTGGCTTCGAGGACAACAAGTAGCGGACCCTTACCGCATCACCATTCCCCATAGTCTGGCCCCCGGTCAGTACTGGATCGAGGTTGGCATATATGGAATGACTTCCCTTCAGCGCCTACCTGTGGTAGACTCTACCGGCAGCCTGGCTGGAGATCGTGTCATTCTGGGCCCAGTCGAGGTCGTGCAACCGGAGACTTAGGAGGAGCGACAATGACTGCTCTACTGATCTGGGCGGTCGCATTGACGATTCTGGTGATCATTGGTATCGTTTGGGTACTGGATCTCCAGTCTCGCCTGCGCCAACTTCAGGATCGCTACAAGAACGCATGTGCGGTCGGAGGCGATGACGCCAACTTAGGGATCGCGGTAGACAATCTGGCAGCCCGGCTGGCGGAGACAAACGCGCGGACCGAACGGCTCGTGGCCCGAACCGAACAGGTCGACGCAGCACTGACCCGCACATTGCAGGGCGTGGGACTGGTTAGGTTCCGCGCCTTTGAGGACACTGGTGGCGATCAGAGCTTCGCACTGGCTCTGACTGATGGAGAGGGCAACGGTGCTGTCATTTCCGCGCTCTATGGTCGTGATGCAACGCGCGTCTATGCTAAGCCTGTAAAAGGGTGGCTTTCATCCAAAGCCCTCGGAGCTGAAGAGGAGCAGGCACTGGCAGAAGCAAGAGACAACATCGTGCAGCAAAGGTAATATCGTGATGAAGCCTGGTGCTGGCGCATTTGGCTCAGCAAACAATCTGTTAATACAGGAGTTCAGCCATGTTCGGTAGAGAGAAGACAGAAGCCTCAGTTACAGCCCCCTCGACAGCCCCGGTCTCAAAGATCGAGACCGTTCTTGGCCCGAACGCGCGGTTCCAGGGCGAGATCCAGTCAGACGGCGGTGTGCGCATCGACGGTGTCTTTGAGGGCGTCATCGATATCACGGGCAATCTCGTAATCGCCGAGAGCGCTAAGGTGATGGCAACCATCAAGGCCAACAACATATCCATCTCTGGCGCCATTAAGGGCGACATCTCGGCAAATCGCGTGGAGATTCTGGAGACAGGCCGCGTCTGGGGAGACCTAGCCGTTAACTCCCTTCTACTCAACGAAGGCGCCTATCTGCGCGGCCAGACAATCATGCACGGCGATATCGAGTTCCCAATGCTTGAGGCGCCGAAGACGAAGCCAGCCCCCAAACCCGCTGCTCCGGAGATTGTGGACGTCGAGCCCAAGACCCAGTAGATCCCTCTACATCCGGGCGGTCATCGGCCGCCTCCGGGAACAGCACATTCCGTACCCCACATACCGATCAGCACCGCAGCGGTTCTGTTCTTGCCCACAGCCAGGATAGATCACACCAGGGGCCAGGGAACCTGACGGCGCGTGCTGTCGGGCATAGGGTATATGCGGCGCGTGAGCAGACCGATCAGCCGTTCTTTGGTAGCTCGGATCTCCTCGCGGGCAAGTAATTGGTCCAGGTCGAGGTAGCGATCTCCGGCATCTGCAAGATGCTCGTGCAGTTCCTCAAGATTCCCTAGGTGCGCAGGGGAAATCGGTTGACCTGAGAAATCCCAGATGACCGTACGTAGCTTGTCTTCGACATGGAAAGTCAGCGCATTGTCGATCGCCCAGATCTGATTGAACCGATCGAGCAACACATGCCCACCTTTTCGATCCGCGTTGTTGATCAGAAGATCGAAGAGGGCTATGGCACGCAACTCATTCTGGAATTCACTTCGCCAAGTGAAGTAGTTGGCGCCTGCCAGGGCATCGACATAGAACTGAAATGTGCCAATTCCATACCGACCTTCACGCAAAGCCGTCGGCGGTATCCGCGGCCAACCAAGAAGCGAACTCAGAAGATACGCGGCTGTCTCCCGCAAGCATAGCGTACCTTCGGGGAAGTCCCAGAGCGGACTCTCACCCTGGCTCGGCTTGTACACAGCCAGGAACTCAACGTCTACATACACGATTCGAGACAAGAAGGTGACGTTTGAACTGGGCAGGATCTGACCGAGTATTTCGACATCACCCTGGTACAACGCATCAACAACGAACTCCGGGCTCAACTTCCGTACATGATCACCCGCCGACCCACCGGATCGCTCAGACCTGGGCGTGTTTTCTTCCATTCCCCCGCACGCAGATATGTGGCTCTCCCGGCAGAATCACCTCATTGCACAATGGGCAAGTGGGACGTCCAGCCTCCACAGCGGAAGCTGACTGACGAGCGAGTGCGGCTGTCTGCTCTCGAGTGATCCAAATGCGAACCTCGAAGGGTAGCTCCTCCTTAGAAGGAAACCCCTCAGCCACGATGACCAGGCGATCACGGACCTGATCATACCCCAAGCTAATCTGTCTAGCGCGAAAGAGCGCCTCGACTGGCTGAATCAATCCCATTGAATCAGCAGATGGCTCCATCGGGGGCCTGCCGATCTCGTCCAGCATAGCGTGAGCAGTCACTGCGAAAGCTGCGGCATGCTCTTTCTCGATCAACACTGTAACGAGCACATCACCTTGCGTCGCTTGAAGATAGAACGTCCGCTGTCCAGGCAGTCCGATCGTATCGATTGTCACAAAATCAGGGTGGGCCAACTCAAGACGCTCGGTCACGACATTCCCTCCTCGGAGGGATTCTGTGACGTAGGCAAACGCACAAGCATGACGGGACAGTCTAGCTCCTCCAACAGCGCCGGTACTCCCTGAGGCACATCAATACTGTCGCTGAGAACCAGCGTTCCAGCGGCCTCCGCCTTGATCTCGCCTGCAAGCCGGGCGGTCGTCGCATCGGACAACCGTCTAGATCGAATGATGATTCTGCGCTTACGCAGCATATCACCCGCTTGAGCACGCAGCGCCTGCTGGATCGACAGAGTCATGTCGCCACAGAATAGAACCGTCAGATATCCACCTGTTCTCTGAGCCAGATGGACACCCATCGAGAGGGCTTGCATTCCTGTCGGCGTCCCGTCGCAAACGACCACGATCGGCGCGCGGATGTTCAGATCCTTGTGCATCAGCAGGACTGAGATTGGCGCCTGCATCGCTGCAGCGCGCGCGGTAGATCCGATCCGAATACTCCGAGTGAAAGGACGGCTCACGCGGCCCAGAATCAGCAAGTCCGCATCACCGGCTGCAGCGACTAGCTCACGGGAGACCTCACCGCGTACGACTCGAAAACTCCCCTTGACTTTGCGCTTGCTGCACACCGCCAGCAGTGCCTCGCGGGCCTGCGATGCCTGAGCTCGCAACTGCCGCTCGACTCTGACCGGGTCGACCTGCGAGGGTATACCGGAGGGATAGAAGACCTCCCTCACCACAGGTAGCTCAGCCATGCGCACCAGAGCGACATCCTCGATGAACAAGCCATCTAGCTGTGCTTTCAGACTGGCGGCCAAGTCAGCTGCCGCCTCCAGAGCAGCCAGACTGCAAAGCGAAGTGTCTAGCGCAACCAGGATGCGACGCAGTCGTAGTCTGGGCAATGAGGCGCCATTCTGCTGCGGAGGAGCTTCCGAATCATCGAGGGCTGCTGACTCATCACGCTGCTGTCCTTCCGGTCGGTTAGCAGCTCGCTGAAACGGTGCAAGAAGCCACTGGAAACGCTCTTCGTTGCCAGAAGCCAACCGAGCATCCTCTGGCGACCTGTTCCTGTGCTTATTCATAGTGATCCTCACTGCCTCATAGAGGCACGCCAACCTGCAAGATCACCTCGCCCGCGCGATCGTCGCATATCCCCGTGCCTGACACGAGCAAGCGGCTTATTGGGAGACTGTCGCTGCCTCGTCTTCCTTGCCGCCGCCGGCGAAATCCTTCAGTTTCTCAGCAAACTCGATGAGTCTAGCCTCAACTCGTTGATTGACACTACCTTCGGGGAAGATGCCCTCATC
>JAAZAN010000086.1 GCA_012514315.1 Chloroflexota bacterium | reverse complement strand
GGCGCGCACAGCCCACGCGGCCAGCCACTCCGCTGTCTGCGGTTCGCCAATGATCTCATAGGGCCGGTCGAACCACTCGTATTTGGCGCCTGCCGACGCATTGTACGGCAGCAGAGCCAGGCGCGTGAGCTCCGAGCGACGCATAAACTCCAGGATACCGCTCAGGTTCGCCTCGGTATCGGTGACTCCAGGGATGAGCGGTACGCGCACCTGCACATTCCGTCCGGCCAGGCGCCGGGCGTTCGCCAGTATCCGGCGGTTGGACGCGCCGGTCCATTGACGGTGTTGGGCTTCGTCGATCAACTTGAGGTCGTACAACACCAGGTCGGTATGCTCAACAATGATACCCAGCGTCTCCCAGGCACAGGCGCCGCACGTTTCTATGGCCGTATGGATGCCCAGGGCCCGGCGCGACGCCAGTACTGCCGTCGCGAAGCCTGCCTGCTGCGAAACCTCCCCACCCGTGAGTGTGATCCCGCCACCCGAATGGTCCAAGAACGGACGCATCCGCGCGGCCCGTTCTACCAGCTCCCCCGCGGTCACCCAGTAGCCCTTGATCGCGAGAGCGCCGTTAGGACAGTGCTCCACGCAGGTTCCACAGGCCGTGCACCGGTCCTGCAATATCGCGTGGATGTCCGCATCGACGCGATGCGCTCCATTGGCACAAACCGCGGCGCAGGCGCCGCAGTGCACACAGCGGTCGCGCACCAGGATCAGCTCCTGTGCACTGCGCTGTGACTCCGGGCTGTGACACCATCGGCACGCAAGCGGACAACCCTTGAGATAGACCGCCATGCGGATTCCAGGCCCATCGTGGACCGCGAACGTATCCAGATCAAACACCAGGCCTCGGGCGTCACGTGAAGTCACGAGCGCGTTTCCTGCCGGCGGATGTGGTGATCCTGCTGTTCACGACTGAGCATGGTGAAATACGCACACCAGCCGCCCATGCGGACTCGTAGTGACTCATAGTTCTCCGGGTCTCTCTGCGCGGCCCGCAGTTCCTCCGTATCTGCCACGGTCAGCGTCAGCATCGCCCCGCCAGTATCGACGAACCCGCGGATCAGTCCGGCCATGCGCTGCGTGCCCTCATCGCCCTCGACCAGCCGCCGGCTCAGCCGCAGGTCGAGCGGCCCGCCCGCCGGCAGGTTGCTATGCCCCATTCCGCTGTAGGAGAGGATTGCGCCGGGGATTCCGGCCAGATCGCGTCCCAGCGCAGGCGAGAAGTTCGAGGACACAGGCTCTCCCGCCCGGCGTCCGTCAGCCGAAGGACCCAAACCTTCGCCGATACCAATGTACCATGAGAAGGTACCGACACCACAGGGAAACCGGACACGAGCCATATGAGCCTCGGCATGCCGGGTGACACACGCGGTAAAGGCCTCGATCAGCGCCCGTCCCACGCTGTCGGCGCGTTCATCGTCATTGCCATACTTGGGAGCCGCCTGCAACCGATTTCTCAACCTCTCATAGCCCACGAAGTCAGCATCGAGCCCAGCGCATAGATCTGCCATTGTGAACGCGTTGTTCGTCCCCTGCCCACATCCAAAGACAACCGTCTGGATCGCTGCGAGCGAGTCAATTGTGTGCGGCACACCTTCGGCCAGCATGCCGAAGGTACGATAGCGGGCCCCGCCGGATGTCATGTCACGTCGCGACTCGATCGGGCCATCGAGCAGTGCGCTGAGCAGCGGTACAGGAGCGATCATCGCCCGATCATCCAGTGTGTCCATCACCTGCTCGATGAGCCCACTCACCATCGCGTCCATCTGCATCACGAACGCCTGCCAGACCTCATGGTAAGAGGAGAAGGCGCGCGGGTCGCCCGTATCGATACCATCGCGAACACCCGTCTGACGGGACACCCCGCGGTTGAGCGCCCACTCGAGACACAGCATCATGCTCAGGCGCTGGAAACGGAAGTCGGTCCGTCCGGGTACGATGACCTCCCAGCAGCCATCGTTAGTGTAGTCACGCGCGTCCGGTGTGGGAACGCCCAGGCGCTCCAACGCCGCGATGATGGCCTCGTCGTTGAACACGGCCGGCATTCCGCCGCCCTGCTTGAGCACCTCGCAGGCGCGCGCGACCAACGCGTCCGGGGTATCACGATGCACGCGCACCGTCACGAGCGGGTTAGTCATCTCGTTGCGAGCGTATCCGGTCAGCAGCAGATACGTGAGCGGGTTGGTGCCATCCTGGCCCTCAGGCGTCATCCCACCGATGACAATGTTCTGGAGCCAGTGGTTGGTCGCATCCAGTTGATCACGCTCTCTGCCGATCTGGGAGGATGTCGTATGACGCGTGCGTCGGGCTTGATCAGCTCCCACCACAGGTCGGGCATCCGCACGGAGATCCTCGTGCGTCTGCGCTCGCTCGTTGAACTTGAGACAGAAACAACTGACCAGCTCAGCAGCCATCGGCATGTCGAGCCGGCCGGTAGCCAGGTCTGCCTCGAGGTAGGGCCAGGCAATCTGATCGAGCCTACCCACAGCATTGCCATTCATCGTGGCGTGAAAGACCATGTGCAGCAGCCACACAGCCTGGAGCGCCTGCCAGAAGGTCTGCGCTGGTCCCGATGGAACCTGCTGCAGATTGGCCGCCATCTGCTGCAGCTCAGTTGCGCGCGTGACATCATCTGTCGCTGCGGCATTCGCCTCACACCGGGCCGCGAGTCGGGCCGCATAAGTCATCACCCCGTCAACCGCCACAATGACCGAGTCCAGGAAAGCCAGCTCAGTCGTGTCGTGAGCGTCGGCTCGGCCGGCCACGGCCTCGGCTCGCACTCCGCTCAGACCCCTCGTCAGCAGTCGAGCATAGTCGGGCGCGATGTGTCCGAAGACAGAATTCACACTGAGTCCCCGCGCCGCGGCCTCAGCCTCCTCGGTCTCGGTCGCATATTGTGGAAACCCGCGTTCAGCGTGCAACCGGGAGTTCTCAAGAGTCAAGGAACCCGCAAAGAGCTGACCGTCCCACAGATCAGTAGGCATACGAGCCAGCTTCAGGGCCAGTGCCCGCGCCTTGCGCACGGCAAGTGGTTCATCGATATACCGGGTATCGATCTCACGCGGACAATCCCAGATGACCGGCGGCTGTTCCATCGCTGCACGGACGCGCCAGCGCAAGTCGATCACCCGCGATGTATCCGCTGAAGGCCACACGCCACGTTCGCGCACTTTTACGCAGTCCCTCCCCAGTGCTATCTGCCGTCACTCTGAAGAAGCTCGAGCGATCCTGTCACGGGTGCAGCAATCTCAGCACTTGAGGTCCAGTCGCTGGCCCCGCTGTCTGAGCCACACCGCCGACATCGATTCTACAGACTCCTGGATCGCTGTCAACCGCGAGCCCACTCCGATGCAGTCGCACTTGTCAACCCTCCGGTTTTCGGGTAACATTACGGCAATCGTACACGGGCAACTAGCTGCCACCAAGGTGCCGCCTGCGGGCCGGCCAGGAGATCTGACCATGGTCTTGGTGTACATCACGGTAGCAGCCGTCATAATTACCGGAGCCATCACTGCTGTCCTCTCCAGGGACCTTCTCCGGTCAGCTGTCGCGTTAGGCGTCGGCAGCGCTGCACTGGCAACGCTGCTGTTCATTCTGAACGCTCCATATGCAGGCGCCTTCGAGTTGAGCGTGGGCGCCGGCCTCATCAGTGTGCTCTTCATCGTTGCCATCACTCTCACCGACTCATCGAGGGACCGCGACCATGAGCCGTGAGCGGCGAACGCTCTTCCTCGCAGCCGCTGTCTTGGTCGCTGCTGGCCTCGTGATCGGTTCACAGGCCCTACCAGCATCCGGCGACACCGTGGCGTCTCCCTTCCGACACTGGCTGTGGGAACGCCGTAGCCTCGATCTCATCGTGCATATTGCGCTCATTCTCGCTGGCGCGCTAGGCATCGCCGCGCTCTTGCCGCGCGGTCAGGAGGAGGAGCTCGAGGAATGACCCCCCCGCTTCCTTACGTCGACGCGATCAACACGTCTGTGTCCATACTCCTGTTCCTCATCGGGCTGACCTGTCTTGTGACTCAGCGCAACGCGATTAAGCAGATCATTGGGATCAAGATTATGCTGCAGGGAGTCACCTTGGCTTTGGTCCACGCCGGCACACTCCTGCAGGATTCGGATCTGGCACAGACACTGGTCGTGTCTGCCCTCATCGTCGAGACAGTTGTGATCAGCATCGGCGTCGCGTTGGTCATCAACATATTCCGCAGTGTGCCGTCTGGCGATGTAGATCGTCTGGATCGGTTGAAGGGATAGGGCTTGTGAATCTCCTGCTCGCAATCGCCATCGGCCTTCCCATCGTAGCGGGCGCCGCAACCGTCTTCATGTCTCGACGGGCCCGCCCGTCTGCTGTGCGAATCCCGGCGGTCGCGGTAGTTATGATCACCGTCGCATGCCTGGCGTACGCACTGACTGCGGCCCCCACCTCCGCCGCCTCAGATGGCATCACACCCGTCGAGTGGCTGCCCGGCACAGGCCCGATGGGGCTCTCATCCGGGACAACCGGGCTGACCCTGGCCCTCGTCACCTCAGTGGCCGCGTTGTTGGCCCAGATCGGATGGATGGGTGAACACGGGGAGCGACCTGCCCTGAGTGCGACCGTAACGCTCGTTGCCCTGGGCGCCGCCAACGCGGCGTTTCTCGCCGACCACTTTCTGGCCCGGTACGTGGCGCTTGAGGTCGTGGCGCTATGCGTTGCGGTAGCGCCTCTCGTCGAGCTGGGTGCCGCATCCGGGGCCCCGCTGGCGTGGCGTTCCTACCTCATCCTCCGACTCGGCGACGCCGGTCTCCTGGCGGCGATTCTGATTCTGGGGGACTCCAGCGGCACCCTGCTCATCGGCCCGGCGCTCGAGGCCGGCCCGATGCTGTCGGAAGCCCGTCTCTGGTCAACGCTCGCGGGGCTCGTTGTGGCCTCCTGGATCAAACTGGGTAACTGGCCCGCTCACACCTGGATTCGCGACGGGCGCCGGATGACGCCGGCCACTCACGCGTGGCTGTTCGCCACAGCGGTGCCGAATCTGGGCGCTTACTTGCTCTACCGAACAACCCCTATGCTCGCGCTGTTGGCTCCATTCAGAGCGGCCACGATGTGGCTCGGCGCTGGTAGTGCAGCACTGGCAACGATCCTGGCTCTGTGGCGGAGCGCGCACGTACGAACCAGTTTGGTCTTTCTCAGCGCGGCACAGGCCGGTATGCTCATCTTCGTCGCGGCTGGATCTGTTTCCGGCCCCAACCCATCGGCGGCCGCCACGGCAGTCTGGTTAAGCATCTTGATCGTCACACCGCTTCGTCTGCTCCTATTCCTGGCCACCCCCGCCGCCGACAGGGCCTCTGGACGATGGCGCCTATGGGGTGCCACCGTCGCAACCGGCCTAAGTGGCCTGGCGCTGGCCAGCTTCAATCTACATCAGACACTCTGGGTGCAGGCCGTAGCACCGACAGAGCCAGCGATTCTCCTCACCCAGGCAGTCGCTGCGCTCACGGCAGCTTGGGCCGTCATGCGCGTCTGGAACGGCTTCCGCACCATTCCGCAGCATAGTCCGGCCCCTGTGCGATCGGTTGGCAATTGGGTGAGTGTGGCGCTGCTCAGCGTCATCGTGCTCGCAGGGTGTGCAACAACCACCCCCCTATTGCGTCCACTCATAATGAACACGGGGATAGGCGCGCTTCACTGGCCAACCTGGCCAGGGCTGCTCCGCTATGCGACCACCAATCCGATCATCCCGTTCGCGTTGGTGTGTGGGCTAGCCATTGAGCGTGTGGCTGCCCACGGAGTGCAGGGACTGGCCGGACGCGTGCGCGAACGGGATGATCGTGATCACCCCATTCAGATACTGATACGCGCCGCTCGTATGCTGTACGACGTACTCGAACAGAACGGAATCGGGCGGATCGCCGCGGGCACGGCGACCGCCGTGATGAATGTGGCACAACTAATCTATCGAACGGTCGAACAGGAAGGATTTGAGTCCGTGCTGCGCCTCACTACACGGTCGGTCTTAGCCTTCAGCCGTGCCCTGCAGCGCCTCCACACCGGCAGACTGCGGCGCAACCTCCTGTGGCTTCCCGTCATCCTGGCGCTGGCGATTCTCTGGTCCGTGGCGATAACGTGGTAGACTCAGCAGAGAGAAGTGTTGAAGGGAGATCTCGATGGCTGTAGGAACAGCGTGGCTCATCACCATCGCGACGGCGCCTGTCGCTGGCGCGATCATACTCTGCCTTATGTCCTGGCTGGGGCGGCGCTCCGATTGCTCAGTGGAGCGCGTCGGCCGCGTTGCAGGCTGGGTGGCGCTAGCGACCGCTTCGCTCTCGTTGATCGGCGCGATCGCCCTGCTGGCCCCCATGAATCGAGGCGGCGACCCTGAGATCAGCCTGGCCTGGATTCCCGCTGCTCACATACGGCTGGCGCTACACCTGGATTGGCTCGCGCTCCCGTTCTTGATGACTGAAGCGGCGGTCACGGTGGTCGCCGTTGTCTACGCGTGGGGCTATCACCGGAGCGAAGCTCGCACGCCACTCTTCTACGCCCTCCTGCTGCTCTTCGCTGCCGGGATGTCAGGCACAACGCTGGCCGGTGACATGTTCCTGTTCTATGTGTACTGGGAGCTCATGCTCATCGCGTCGTGTCTACTCATCGCTGTGTGGGGCGACGGTCAGCGACGGGAGGCCGTCGCACTAAAGTACTTCATCTTCACGCACCTGGGATCGCTTCTCGTCCTCGCCGGCCTGCTGATCCTCTATGACAACACCGGCAGTGACAGCTTTGCAGCACTGCGCCAGGCTGATATCCTGGCGCCTCGAGTTATCTCTCTCGTCATCTCGCTTTTCACGATCGGTTTCTGTGTCAAGATGGCGATCTTCCCGTTACACCTGTGGCTACCCGACGCCCACTCCGTGGCTCCGATGCCAGTCACCATCATGCTGGCTGCCGCGATGCTCAGCATGGGCGCATACGGCATCTTGCGCTTCCCGCTCAGTATCTTCTCACCGGAGCAGATAGCCCCCTTTGCCACGCCCTGGATGGTGGCCGGTGTAGTGTCTGCAATATACGGGGCGCTGATGGCCCTGGCGGAGCAAGACATCAAACGGATCATCGCCTATTCAAGCGTGAGCCAGATGGGCTACATCCTGTACGGGTTGGGCACGCTCAACCATGACGGCATCACAGGAGCAACAGAGCACGTTGTCTTTCACGGCATCGTCAAAGCCCTCCTCTTCATTGGCGTGGGCAACGTCATTCGGGCTACGGGGCGGCGTCAGCTCGCAGAGCTTGGCGGCCTGGCACGCACCATGCCTCTAGTAGCCGTGTGTACAGGACTGGGTGCACTCGCCATCGCCGGAGTGCCGCCCTTAGCCATCTTTGACAGCGAGTGGATGATCTTCTCAGGCGGGTTTCACACGGCCCAGCTGGGCCTGGCTGTGCTGGCTCTGCTGGGCTCACTGGCAACGGCAGCCTATGCGCTTTGGTTCACATGGCGTGTCTTCTTGGGGACCCAACCGGAATCACTCACCGCCGACCCATTGCCATGGACAATGGTTGTTCCGGGGATCGTGCTGAGCGTCCTGACCATCATCGCAGGTATTCTGCCCGGCGCTGTGTTCAACTGGGCCGAGCACGCGCTGGACACGATCCTTGGAGGCGGCTGGTGAGCGGTGATGTCCGCGTGTTGGTCCCGCTAGCCGTGCCAGTTGCCGGCGCCTTTGCGGTGTATCTGCTGGCGCGCCTCGTGCCGCGGCGTCTGAGGCAGCACACAAATGGTCTCCTGGCATCTTTCACTGCGCTGATTCTGGCCCTCGCTCTGGGCGGCTTGGCTGCGCTTCAGTCAGGGGTGTCGGCCAGCGCTCATCTGAGCTGGGGCTACCTGCAACCCAACGGCGCTTCGCTTCGTGCTGAACCGGGTGCGCTCGTGATCATCGGCGTTGCGCTAGGACTCGGGTTCCTCGTTACGATCTACTCCGGACGTTACCTCGTCATGGATCAACGGTACGAGACGTACTACCCACTGCTGCTGCTCCTCATCGCGGGCCTCACCGGGATGCTTCTGTCAGCGGATTTATTCACGCTTTACCTATTCTGCGAGCTTATGAGCATAGCAGCCTATGCCCTGGTCGCGTTTCGACGTCGAACACGTACTGCAGTAGAGGCCGGATTCAAGTACCTGGTAATGGGCAGCGCTAGCACCGTCACCATCCTCCTGGGCATCGCGTTCATCTACCGCGAGACTGGGCAGTTGGCGCTGGTTCAGTCGGCAGGCAGAGCCGGACCGTGGACACGTGCAGGGATCGCATGCTGGCTGGCTGGGTTGGGCCTCAAGAGCGCCCTGGCGCCCCTACACACCTGGTTGCCGGATGCACACGGCCGCGCCCCAAGTAGTATCAGCGCGATGCTCTCTGGGATCGTCGTTCAGAGTGCATTCTACACGATGGTCAAGGTCTGCCTGGGATTGGGTCTACCGGCCCGCGCTCTAGGCGCACTTCTGCTGGCGCTCGCGGTCCTGAACATGTTCGTGGGTAACGGACTGGCGTTGGTTCAGACCCACACGAAACGACTTCTGGGGTACTCAACGATCGCTCAGATGGGGTACCTGATGCTGGCAATGGGCATCGGGCTGCGGTATGGCATCCGCGAGGCGCTGCAGGCCGGACTCTTTCTGATTGTGTCCCAGGCCACACTCAAGGGACTCGCGTTCCTCTCCAAAGGTGTCTGCCACTTCTACCTTGGCACGACTACCATCTCACAACTGAACGACACGGCCAATCGGATGCCACTGGTGGCGCTGACGTTCAGTGTAGCCCTCGCGGGATTAGCCAGTATCCCGCCGCTCGCAGGCTTCACAGCCAAATGGTTCATACTGACCAGCATACTCCGTGCACCCAGTGCGATCGGCTATGCGGGTATGGCGGCTCTGCTGGCCAACAGCCTGATATCGTTGGGGTACTACCTGCCTATGATTGGCGCACTGTTCCGTCCGTCCGCCCACACAATGGCATCAGGTCAATCCAAGACCCGTGTTCACGTCTCGGTCTGGATGGCGCTTCCCCTTGTGATACTGAGCGCGCTTGTGTTGGCCGTCGGAGTATTCCCCGGACCCTGGTTGGCCTGGACGTTCGAGGCGAGCCAGTATCTGCTCGCACTAGGGAGATAGCGCATGATACAGGATGTCCTACTCACCCCTCCGGTTGCCGCATGCGTGTTTCTCACACTGGCCTATGGCCTCTATTGGATCTCTGGGAGGCTGGCGCCGCGCGGTCCCGAGACGCCAGGGAAGCATCTTCCCTACGCCTGCGGCGAGGATCTGCTTCCGCCGGAGGCCCAGCTAGCCTACCATGCCTTCTTCCAACTGGCGCTGATGTTCGCGCTATTGCATCTGGCCACCTTGGTCGTCGCCACGCTGCCTCCAGATGGTACAGTGCACCGTATCGCCCTGGTCTACTTGAGCAGCATCGTGGTGAGCGTGCTGGTTCTGACAAAGGAGGAGTCCTAGATGTCGGCGTCTATCGCTCGCAGCACGATTCGTCGCGTTCTGCGCTGGGCACGGCGCAAGTCGCCGTGGGTGCTCCATTTCAACAGTGGGGGCTGTAACGGATGCGACATCGAAATCGTCGACACCCTCACACCCAGGTACGACGTGGAGCGTCTGGGCATTCTGAAAGAGGCATCGCCTCGCCACGCCGACGTGCTGCTCTGCACAGGCCCGGTAACGCGGCAGTCACGCGACAGACTGAGACGGATCTACGAACAGATGCCGGAGCCCAAGTGGGTCATCGCCGTGGGAAGCTGCAGTTGCTCCGGCGGGGTCTTCGCCGATGGCTACAATGTCCTGGGCGGCATCGATCAGGTCCTGCCAGTCGACGTCTATGTACCCGGATGTCCCTGTCGCCCAGAAGCGATCATCGCTGGCATCGCTCACCTGCTGGAGAACGTGATATGAACATCGACCTGATTCTGAACGCGGTGCGCGAGACGCTCCCGGACGAGCAGATCGCGCCACGGAGTGTGCAACTCAATGATACATTTGTTCGCATCTCTGCTGAGAGCATCATCACGGTTGTGCAGTTGTTGATCGAACGCTTCGGGCTGCGTCATCTCTCAGCAATCACGGGCCTTGATAACGGCAAGGAGATCGAGATCCTCTACCATTTCTTCGATGGGCAAGGGCTGACGCTCCACACTGTGCTCGACCGAGGTGAGACTGAAACCGGCGACACGCCGCACATCGCGAGCATAACGGGAATCGTGCCGGGCGCCGCCTTTTACGAGCTGGAGATCAGCGAGATGCTGGGTGTCACATTCGATGGACACCGCGGACCCGACAGACTGCTCCTGCCTGATGACTGGGACGGAACTCCACCACTACGACGCGAGGAGGACTCAAAATGAGCCAGATGGTCATCCCCATCGGCCCTCAACATCCCGCGCTCAAAGAGCCCATCTCGTTTATGCTGACGGCCGAGGGAGAGCGCATCGTGGAGAGCACGCTGCGCATCGGCTACGTACACCGTGGGTTGGAGCGCATCTTCCAGCAGCGTAGCTACGTGCAGAATGTGCACATCGTCGAACGAATCTGCGGCATCTGCTCACACGTCCACACAACCACGTATTGCCAAGGCGTCGAGGCCTTGCTGGGATTAGACGTGCCGGAGCGCGCGCTCTATCTGCGCACTCTGTTGTGCGAACTGGAACGCGTACACAGCCACTTGCTCTGGCTTGGCGTGCTTGCGGAGCATATCGGGTTCACAACCATCTTCATGTACTCCTGGCGAGACCGCGAGGTCGCCCTGAGCATTATGGAGAGCCTCTCGGGTGGACGGGTCGCTCACGCAGTCAACGTCATCGGCGGAGTGCGGATAGACCTGGACCCGGAACGTGCTCCAGGTATCCTCGATCAGCTCAACGACCTTGAGGATCGTGTCAGCCGGCTGATCGAGGTGATCCAGCACGAGCGTACTTTCCAGGAGCGAACACGCAACGTTGGACGACTCACGGCTGAGCACATAGCTCGCTACTGCGTGGTCGGACCGGTTGCACGCGCATCCGGTGTGCACCGAGATGTTCGCCGTGATGCGCCTTACGCTGCGTACCCCAAGCTCAAATTCCGCGTTATCACGTCTGAGCAAGGCGACGCATGGGCGCGTACGATGGTACGAGCGCTCGAGGCAATCGAGAGCATCCGTATGTGTCGTCAACTCGTTCAGGGCCTGCCGCAAGGAGACCTGTCGGTGCGAGCGCCGCGCCGGGTACCCCCAGGTGAGGTGGTGAGCCGCTGCGAGGCGCCCCGTGGGGAAGTCATCTACTACATTCGGAGCGATGGCAGCGAACGACCGGCGCGCGTCAAGGTTCGCACGCCGACCCTGCCCTGTTTGATGGCACTGCCCGATCAGCTACGTGGTGTCCACACGGCGGACGTGCCTACCGTGCTTTCGGGCGTGGATCTGTGCATCGCGTGCGCTGATCGGTAAGGGGAGACGGTATGCTCGGACTGCTATCCGGATTCTTCAAGATGTTGGTCTTCCCGGGCGCGATCTTCCTCACGATCTGCGCGTTGGGGGCCAACTGGATCGATCGGCGGCTAGTAGCGCGTCTGCAAGGCCGGGTAGGGCCACCCTGGTACCAGCCGCTGGCCGATCTGATCAAACTCATGGCGAAGGAGGACATTCTGCCCAGTGGGGCTCACGCACAGGCCTGTGCTGTCCTGCCTATGGTGTCCTTCGCCTCCGTCTTGACTGCGGCGCTGTCTGTTCCGCTCGGGCCATACCCAGCGCTAAGTGCGTTTGAGGGTGATTTGATCGTAGTACTGTTCCTTCTCAGCCTGCCTGCATTGGTATACTTCCTGGCTGGATGGCTTTCAGCCAGCATTTTCAGCGTGGTTGGCGGCAACCGCGCCCTGCTGCAGTACTTCGCCTACGAGGTGCCATTTCTGATGGCGATCAGCAGTGCGGCTATCGCGAAGGGTTCGTGGTCGATCTCGGTGATCGCGCAGACCCCAGCAACACTCCCCTGGCTGGCGATCACGCAGCCGCTCGGCTTGCTCCTCGCGCTGCTCGGCCTCATCGGCAAGCTGAAACGTCCGCCATTCGACATACCGAAGGCGAAATCAGAGATTGGCGCGGGGCCATTGACCGAGTTCAGCGGACGCAAACTAGCGCTATGGCATCTATCAATTCAGTTGAAGACCGTTGTCGGCATCTTCCTGCTAGTCAATGTCTATCTCGGTGGCGCCGCCATCGCGCCCCCTATGCTTGCCACCGCTCTGTTTGCATTGAAGTCTCTGCTCGTGCTCGCCGCCCTCTCAACCGCAAGCGCACTGTATGCCCGCCTCCGCATCGATCAACTTGCAAGTCTGGGCTGGCGTGTTCTGACACCACTGGCTTTGGCGCAGCTGGTCGCCGTCGTGTGGATGGGAGTCGGTTGAGATGCGCATCTTCCAGCCATCCCGTCTTCGCCGTCTGGCTCACCTGCTACCTGAACTGGTGCAGAGCCTCCTCGGTGAGAGAGAGACCGTCGAGTACCCATTTGGACCAGCGGAGCTTCCGCCCAACCATCGTGGTGAGGTGCAAGTCGACGCCGAACTATGCCGGGGATGTGGAGCTTGCGCGCGTGACTGTCCGGCATCTGCGCTGACTCTGGAAAGGGATGGGCGAAACGCGTATCGCCTGATTCACTACCGCGATCGCTGCGCTTACTGCGGCCAGTGCACTGACAGTTGTCGTTTCGGCGCGATCCGCCTGGCCGATACATTCGTGCCCGCGACGACCCGGCGCGACGTATTGACCGTCATTCTAGCGGAGAAGAGGCCGGAGGAGGAGTCCGAGACCCAGGGATGCTCAGACAAGCCCGGTGCAGAATCGGACTAGCGGAGCAGGGAGGACAACAGCGCTACTCCTGCTCGAGCTGGCACTCATTGAGCATCTGGCGTGAGAGGGTCCGCAGACTCAGTATGTGCACCGTAACACCCAGTGCAACAGCTCCAAGAACCCCGCGAACAAGCCAGGTATCGACAACGAATGCGGCACTGTACAGGATAGTACCCCATAGCAGGAAGAGTGTGCCCAGTTTGGCGCGCAGCGTGATGGCCTTGTGTTCACGATAGCAGCGAATGTACGGTCCGAGCACCTTATGATGCATCAACCATCGATACAACTGCTCCGAGCTTCGGGCGAAACAGGCAGCCGCTAGAAGAAGGAAGGGCGTAGTCGGTACGAGCGGAAGGAAGACGCCAACGATGCCTAGCGCCAACGATAGTACGCCGGTCAGAACGAGAATTCTCTTGCGCCACATAGTGGCCGTGCATTCTACACGTGTGTTCGGCGATACACAAGCCAGGATAGCAGGTGATCGTCAGGGGATATGGTACGCTGGTCTACAAGATGGAATGTCTCCGGCAAGCTAGCTACAGAATGATAGCCAAGTGTAGCAGTCTGCGTGTCCGGTTAATGGCGCTCGTCCTCATAGCCATTCTGCCGTTCCTCGCATTGGCGATCCACACTCATTCTGAACTCCAACGTCTTGCCGAGCGTGACGCCCGGATGCAGGCTCTCAGCATCGCCCGCATCGTGGCCAGCGACCAGAAGGACGCGATCCACGACGCCCGACAGCTATTGTACGCACTGACGCAGGTGCCCGAGGTGCGGTACGCAGTCGGGGCACCCGACGACTGCGCGCGGTTCCTCTTCAGCCTGAACAACCAGTACCCACAGTACATGTCGTTCACGGTCGCCACGCCCGATGGTGCACCAGTATGTGGCAATCCACACCCCAGCCGCACGACAGGCATCGAACAGAACGCGGCCTTCCAAACTGCTGTCGCGGCTGAGGGCTTCGGACTCGGTGTATCTCAATCTCAGTCCACCTATGGTGGCGCGACACTCGACTTCGGTTACGCGATTCGCGACAGTGGCGGCCAGATTGTGGGCGCCATACTGGCCACTCTCGATCTCTCGTCGCTCAATCAGCTTGCCGCCGACGCGCACCTCCCCCCGAAGTCCACGTTGACCGTAGTTGACGAACGTGGCATCGTCCTGGTCCGTTTCCCCGATGCCGAGGCATGGATCGGCCGATCGATCGTACAAACTTCGATGATGCAGGTAATTCGGGAACACGCTGACGGCGAAACGATGGAGGAGCAAGGCCTGGACGGCATCCGGCGTCTTTTCGCCGCTGTCACCATCCCCGACACACCGACCGACGCTCAGATCTACGTCAGTGTCGGTATCCCCTGTTCGGAAGCATTCGCCGCCGCCAATCGAGTACTGATTCGCCACGTGGTCGCCTTGGCGATTGTGCTGATCGTCGCCCTCTCAGCGGCTTGGCTGGGAGGGGACTGGATCATACTGCGTTCAGTTCGCTCGCTCGTGCACACTGCCCGGCGACTTGGCGCCGGCGATCTGGATGTTCGCACCGACCTGTCGTACGAGGGAGAGCTCGGCGAGCTGGCCCGGGCCTTCGACGATATGGCCGGGTCTCAACAGCAACGCGTCGCTGAGCGCACCCGGCGGCTGTCGGTACTTGTCGAGGTGATGGCAGTCGTCAACGCCACCCTGGATCCGGAGGTGATACTGAGGGATGTACTCGACCGGGTTCTGGCAGCAATGGGCGGAGACGTCGGGGCAATTCATCTCCTCGATGAAACGAGTGATCAGCTGGTACTGGCGGCTGCTACGACTTCTGCCGACCATACGCTCGTCGCTACCCCTGTCAGGTGCGTAGAGGTTGGGGAGGCACTCGCCGGACTGGCCACGAGCGCTCCCATCACCCTGTCGACGGTCACTAACGCCGTGAGACCGCTGACGTCACTCACGGGGGATCCCGAGGCCACTTGTGCGGTGGCTCCCCTGAAGGTCAAAGGCCGCATTCTGGGAACTCTCAGCGTGTCACGCAAGGTTCAGCATGAGTTCAGTGACGAAGAGACCTCAATACTTTCGTTGATCGCTGAGGAACTGGGGGTCGCGATCGACAACGCCCGACTCAATCAGCAGGCGCAGGAACTGGCCGTAGTGCGAGAGCGTGAGCGACTGGCCCGCGAGCTGCACGACTCTGTGACGCAGTCTCTGTACAGCCTTACGCTACTGGCTGAAGCAGCTCGTCAGTCAGCGATATCCCGCGCCTCCATATCGACTCAGCAACACGTCGCGCGACTGGGCGAGATCTCGCAGCAAGCACTCCGGGAGATGCGTCTCCTCGTCTACGAGTTGAGGCCTCCAATCCTGCAGCGGGTTGGCCTCGTTGGTGCATTACGACAGCGCCTGGATGTCGTCGAGAAACGGGCCGGGATACGGAGCGAGCTAACGGTTGAGGGACATACCAGCCTGCCCGCTTACGTTGAGCAAGCGCTCTATCGAATCGCGGAAGAGGCATTGAACAATGCAACAAAGCACGCGGTCGCATCGGTTGTTGAAGTGAGGCTCTCAGTGAACCAGTCAAGCATCTCACTGGACGTGGTGGACGATGGACAGGGCTTCGATCTTCGTGCACAGTCCACACGAGGCGGCTTGGGACTGATCGGGATGAAGGAGAGAGCTGAGGAGATTGGTGGCACACTGACGATCGAGACCGGCCCGGGAATGGGAACGCGCGTTCACGTGGACGCGCCTCTGGACCCGACGCCAGTCTAGTCCGGAGCAAGGAGGGCGGGGGATGACTGAACGAATACGGATACTCGCCGTAGATGACCACGCTGTAGTACGTGAGGGTCTGCGCGCATTGATCGAACTCCAACCCGATATGGAACTCGTCGGAGAGGCAGAGGACGGCGTCGAGGCCGTTGCTCGCGCCCTCAGCCTGAACCCCGATGTGGTCCTGATGGACTTGGTTATGCCGCGCATGAGCGGCATCGAAGCAATCTCCGAGATCCGGCGCCACCGTCCAGGTATGCGGATTCTGGTGCTCACAAGTTTCTCCGATAACGAGAAGGTCTTCCCTGCCATCAGGGCAGGCGCACTCGGATATCTGCTCAAGGACTCCTCACCGCAGGAGCTGCTTCAGGGCATCCGCGACGTGTTTGGTGGAGCGTCGTCTATGCATCCTACCATAGCGCGCAGTCTGATCCGAGAACTACAGAAACCCGCAGAGCTTCCCCCAACCGGAGACCCACTTACCGAACGCGAAACCGAGGTGTTGGTGTTGCTGGCGCGTGGTTGGCCGAATCAGCGAATCGCGGATGAGCTGTGCGTAAGCCTTAGTACAGTGCGCACACACGTCACCAGCATTCTTAGCAAGCTTCATCTGGCTAACCGCACCCAGGCCGCCCTGTACGCGTTGCGGAAAGGGCTCGTCGACCTCGACGACGCTTAGTTCTCCACATCATCCGAATGTAGGAGTAAGGTCATCCATTCGATCACCGATGCACCGCCCACCATAGGGTCCTTCGTCTGATCTCAGTTCGGCGTTTCCCCCGATGCCTGGAGAGCTAGGGCATGATATGATGTATCTTGGAGGAAGCGCAGAATGAAACAACCACGAATAGCTGCCTTGATTGTTGTAAGATCCCATCCGCTGAGGGACGGCCTACAAGCCTTGATGGTCGGCTGGCCCGAGATCGACGCGGTGACTGGGACCAACAACATCATGCTAGTCCTGGATGACGCCTATGATCGGCATCCTGCTCTGGTGTTGGTCGATGGAGATGCAATCGGCACTCCACTTCAGGCAGCCTTGCAGCGGATCAAGAGCAAATGGCCACACTCTCGCTGCGTATTCATCAGCAAAGATGTGTCGGAACAGCAGGAAGCGAAGTCCGCCGGTGCTGATGTCGCACTACTCACCGGCTTTCCCGCCGCCGACCTGAGGCGCACGGTGATGCGACTACTCAGCCCAGAGCAAGCGGTTCATCGAGAGGGGACTCTCACCTGCGGCAGCCACGTGCAGTCAAACATAGGCTGCTGATTGACAACCAAAGATCGGAGGACAAGATGCAGAAGATAGGCCCATGGGAGTTAGTTATTGTGTTAGTCATCGCCATCCTGGTCTTCGGGGTAGGCAAACTCGGTCAACTGGGACGCGATCTCGGACACGGCATCCGCGAGTTCCGTCAGGCACTGCAGGACGGCAACAGCGAAGAGTCGGAAAGTAGCAGTACGACCTGAATCGTACCGCCCACGCGAGTGCACGCCGGGCAACGACGGACACAATGCCCAGCACAGAGCAAGGAGGCGTTTCACCCTCGTAGTCCGCGTCCCGCGCTCAATGCAGCAGTGTAACCAGGACCCCTCACCCTCAAGACATGGAACAGCTCTGAGAGAGAACGCCCAGTTCCAGACTCAAGGAGACCCTGCAGCACTCCGCTATCTGATATCTGGCCCTGTGGGGACACCTTGACCGCGGCGATCGCACGTCACTGGAATGGCGCCATCTCAGAAACAGCCGCGCCCCACCCTTGTAGCGAGTCCGCCAGGGCGGCGATCTGCGGCCTCTGCGGGCGCACCACCACGGCGTCCGATGTCGATCACCTGTCCACGCCGTGCCCTACCATCACATCCCCTTTCGGCATCGGCAGACGCCCACGCATAGACGATCGCGATCGATTCCCGACTGCCACCTGGACTCCATTCACAGACGGGCGCTGGCGAACGGCGCGCGTGGCTGCACCAGAGCGCATTGACGTCTGAACGCTCTTGCATACAATAGACCAACCCACAGAGAGTCGTTCGGCGCTGGAAGTGACCAGCTTGCCGCAGGTACAACGAATATGAACTCAGCTGATCCAGCTCCACAGGCTCGAATATGGCAACCGGTAGAGTGGCTTGGCATAGCGCTGGCCTATCTTGCTTTGGCGTTGGTCGCGACCTATCCTCTGATCCGACACATAGCCACCCACGTCGTAGGTGCCGGCGATACACTCAATAACATCTGGAACTTGTGGTGGCTGCCGTGGGCCGTGACACACCGCTTGAATCCATTCTACTCGCACATGCTGTATCATCCGGACGGAGTGACCCTGGCGTACCACACACTATCCCCCTTCAACGGGTTCCTCTCGCTCGTGCTGCACGCAGGGCTGGGCTTGAACCTTGTCACAACGTATAACGTCATCACGCTGTTCACGTTCGTTGCCTCTGGCCTCAGCACGGCTGCGTTGGCACACCACGTATCAGGCAGCAGAATGGGCGCCTTCATCGCCGGGATAGTCTTTGCCTTCTCACCCTATCGCCTGAGTCGGGTGTACTACGGCCATTTCATCCTGTACGCCACGCAGTTTGTCCCGCTGGTAACCCTATTCCTGATACGCCTCGCCGCTCGGCCGCGCTGGCGCGACGCAGCCTGCGCCGCCTGCGCCCTGGCCTTGACCGCATGGTGCAGCCTCGAGCTTGCGTTCGGTGCTGCGCTCTTTGGCGCAATGCTGGGAGGTTTCGGCTTGTTCGAAACAAAGCACCGTGCCTCCTATCTGAAGCAGTGGCTGATCTTCTTGCTGCTAACCCTCCTGCTTACATCCCCACTCCTTGTCGCGATGTGGGACGCTCATCACGACTACACCGACCAGACGACTGCCCCGCATGCCGCGATTAGCAACAGCGTGGATCTACTCGGCTTCGTGGTCCCGGACCAGAGTACTGTGGTCTCAGTGTTGGAGAGGAGTGCACTAGCCCCGATAGCTCGGGCCATTCGAGGTGTTAACGCAGCCTACGCCGGCAATCCTGGCGAGAAGCAGGCTTTCGTCGGTTACGCCGTGCTGATCATCACAGGGTTCGCCGTTGTCACTGGCGGCGCTGTGATCAGAAAGTGGGTCGCGCTAGCAGCTGTCCCCGCCTTACTGGCCCTGGGACCTGTTATGCACGTGGCTGGCCGTGTGTACAGCGCTCTGCCGTACAGCCTCTTCTTCCACATACCCTTGATTGGCTTCGGCCGCAGCCCCAACCGCCTGGCGTTGTTGGTGACGCTTGCGTTGGCCGTGGTCGTGGCGCTGGCCTGCGCGATGTTCGAGCGACATCGGCTTCGACTCCGTTGGGTTGCGTTCTTGGCCGGCGCAATCATCTTCGTCGAGTATCTGGCGATTCCTATGCGGGTCGACGATCGCATGCTGCGTATCCCCGAGTACTATTATGAGCTGGCACGGGAGACTGGCACAGGCGCCATCCTGGATGTCCCCATCGATCTCTACGGCGCTCCGGGACCTGCCTCGAGCTACATGCTCTACCAGACGGTTCACCAACGGCCCATTGTGGGGGGGTACATATCGCGCACTCCGACGAAGGCGCTGCACCCGTTCGGCCGGCCTTTCCTGTACGCACTTCGCGCCCGCATCTACGATGATACCGAACCCTACGCCTTTTCGCCCGACAATCTGGGCTCCGCGCTGGATGACCTGATGCTCCTAGATGTGGAATACGTGATTCTGCACAAGGACGAGGTAGACGAGCCCGACGAGACTGTCCTGC
>JAAZAN010000085.1 GCA_012514315.1 Chloroflexota bacterium | reverse complement strand
TCAATCTGCCTGGAATAGAGAAGTTGAAGTAAGTGAGCGCGAAAGTCCGCACTACGTATGCAATAGCAACGCCAAGAACGCCCCATCTAATACCAATAGCAAACGAGATGAGTGTGACTATCCCTGACGCGACCCCCCAGCGGAACATCCAGTCTGTTCTACCCTGAGATTGATAGATCCACCCTGTAGTTGTTCCAATTGATTGGGCGAGGCCCACAAGCGACAGCATTCGTAAGAGCGGTATGATCTCTTTCCACTGTAATCCATACAAAGCCAAGACGAAGCTTTCTGACACAACCAGCAGGCCGAGCATCATGGGAAAGGTTATCAAGGCAACTATGCTGATTGAACGGAGGTATATCCGCTTGACACGCCTGCGATCATCCTTGATTTGTGACAGAGTGGGAAACATCACTCGCGACACGACCGAACTTACCTGGTTTAGGGGCAACAGCATGATGCTATATGCTCGTGTATACACACCCAAACCTGCAGAGCCGACGAATTTGCCGATTAATAGGTCATCCGCTTTGCGTACCCAATAATTAAACGTTGAGAATCCGAGCAGGTTGGTGCTGAACCCCAGAAGCTCTCTTACGGCACTCCAACTGAAACGAAATGCTGGCCGCCAGGCACTCGAATACCAGAGGAAAACGACCCGCCCAATCGTCGAGATAATCATCTGCCAGACCAGAGCAAAAACGCCGTATCCCATAAGTGCCAGAACGATCGCCACCGCACCGGCAAGTAACGTCGCCGCTGCTTCGATTAGCGCTAATCCACGGAAATTCAGGGCCCGCATCATGAGTGCATTGGGCACAATGCCGAACGAGCCAAACAGGAAGTTGGTCGCGATAAGCATTGTCAACAGTGAAAGACGGGGTTCGTCGTAGAGCAGAGCGATGAGTGGAGCTGCCCCGATCGTCAAAACCATCAATATGAAGCCTGCCAGAACGTTTAGCCAGAATACTGATGAGAGATGTCGCTCTTCAATCCTCTCATGCTGAATGAGCGCAGCGCCAAAGCCAAGTTCGTTAAAAAGCGCTGCAAACCCGGTAAAAACCGCTGTCATTGCAACAAGACCAAAGTCTTGTGGCGTAAGCAGCCTCGCAAGTGCGACCGAAATTAGGAACTGCAGGCCTTGTTGGGCGACGCGCGCTATGGTGCTCCAAGCGATCCCAGTTATTGTCTGTTGTTTTACACTCACTAGCCCTCTTTCGGTCACATGATTAGCACTAACGCGAAATCCCTTGCCGATCAGGGCGTATCGAGAACTGCTGCTAAACTGCTGCGAACGCAGAACAGCCCGCCGCGATTCGACGATGGATACTGATACTGCACTGAAACAATTGCCACAGTAGACCTCCCTATCGCAAAGACAAATAAGTTTCTGGACAAGCACTACGCCTGCAACCTTTCAGGCAGTGCTATCCCTCGTAATAAGGCGTAAACCATGGCAACAAGAAGCTATCGCCCGTTACTTCCTCGACTGCAGCCGAAGTTGATGCTGTAATGGAGTCAAGCCAGGCTCGATAGGCTCGACGAGAATCGCGATTTGTCATAAGCGCAGTTACTCGCTCCGGCAAAGAGCTGGATGAGAACATTAGATAATCGTCAACCGAATCCGACCAGGGTAGGTCCAGCCAGGAGAAAATCGATGAAGTGGTTTCCTGCGGCTGAAGCGCGAGCTGTTCATAGATGACGAACTTCGCCAGAGGACTATCCTTGAGTTGCCTATACATTGTCTCATAGCTAATCCGCCAGTAGAGGGCAACCTTGTGGGCGATGCCGGCATTCCGGCATCGTTCGATTAGAGGATGGTATGGTGCTCCTGCTGTTTGCACCTCAACTTTCTCGAGGTAAGTATCGAGCGCGCTCCGCAGTTCAACAAGTCTATGCCTTCCAAACCAGGTCAAGATTGAGTGAACTGTGGCGCTCGGATGACGAATAATGATCACGTAGCGTGCGTCGGGGTACGCGCTCATCAAGATAGGGATTTTCCCCGCAAACCGCAATTCTTTGATGACCCAGGTTGACGGAGATTCTTTTGGGAATAGTGGATAGCTGCCGTCAATCCGATTGAGATTCAGGGCATCGAACCGGCGCACTCGATTCAAGAGCCAGGCTGGGGCAAACAGCCCAAATCTTTTGACGACATTACTTAAGAGCCTGTCCACTCGAAACCAGGCAGGGTTACTCAGTGATCTTTCTGAGATCAGGTATTTGTAGCGAAAAAGCCGTCTAGGCATTTCCTCGCGTAGCAACTGATCCATGGCTGGCGATGATTGCTCCAAAAAGAAGGTGGCTTCTGGAAAGTCCGGGAATATACCGTAAGCGGGGGCAAAAGGCTCCATGAAAAGCAGGGTGTTAGGGCTGGAATCGAATATGTTCGACAACCACGTGGTGCCCGAGCGCTGAGTGCCCAGAAGAAAGACCAGTTGGGTGCTGTAAGTACTAGATGAATCCACGCGTTCTGACCTTATCCCTAATCAATGGACAAGAAATCTAAGCTCAGTGAAATAGTATAGTGCCATAGTGGCCCGAAAGCAGCCGGGCCGAGATGACCAAACCGAGCGGCGGATATCCCATTGTCCATGGAAGGCTAGCTAAGATGCTGGAT
>JAAZAN010000084.1 GCA_012514315.1 Chloroflexota bacterium | reverse complement strand
GGATCAATGTACGCTGCAGGGTTGTTTTCCACATACGAGTACCGGTTGAGGCTTTGCGGATTCCCTGGATCCGGCACGATCGTATCCGCACTGATCCACCGCCCAATCCGCGCATCATACCACCGCGCGCCCATAAGGGCCAATCACGTGTAGGCGTCCTTACTCCAAGGGGTGGCTGGCTAGGGCTTGCGCCAGCCGCTGGTCGATGGACAGAACGATCCGCTCAACGTCTCTGGTCGCCAAGACTGGAGACGTATCTGCGAGGAAGAGGATCACGAACTCGTCGTAACGCGCAACGGTTGCGCACCTCTGCGCATATTCAGATCCGTCAGATAGGGAACACTCAAACTCCAGGCTATCCGCGACTAGAGTGTCAGAGGACCAGCCTTCTGGTGTCGCCAAGTTCTGGTGCCGCCTCTGGCGAGGGAACTCTTCTGACAGGTCACGGAACGCGATAGCTGCATCATACTCGTTTCGATAGCGGAACACTACGTATTCGCTCTGCGATCCCCCGTCGGTGCAGAAGATCCAATATGCCGACTCCTGCTCTCCCCGTGTGGCATAGCGTCCGAACTGTGTCGGGCCAAGGCAAACTCGCCAATACGGCGGCAGGAGGGACTCATCGACACCCAACTCGTTGACCTCAACAGGTGGAGTGCGAGCCGCGGGCCACGTGCGGACGGCGATCAAGACGACTAGCACCACGGCAAGAAGCACGAGCACAACTGTGCAACCCACGGCGAAGTGTCTGATATGGTGGTTCATGACGGGGCCCTGTCAGCTGGTGCTGTGGCTAGTCCCATGGTTCAATCTCTGTGGGTATCTGTGGGCTCAAGATAATCTCCTGAAGGATGTGTCTCGGTGTGACATCAAGCCCGTACTTCTCCCACAGTAGCACACCGAGCCTCGATGTTGCTTGGTCAACTGGGTCATCCCATGCGCTGGGGCCGCTGACCCCCGGCTGACGCTTGGGGAGAAAAGCAGGGTCTAGGTACTTGATTGCATAGCCCATGCTGGACCCGACTTGCTCCACGCCGGCTCCTGCCAGGAGATCGGCCTGAGAGAAGTCGGTTGCTGCACCCAAATAACCGAACATGGTGTTGCCCCATACGTCATAGTAGTAGTATTCTTCTCCGATCTGCTGTGAGAAGCCGAAACCTTCGTCGAGTATGTCCGGCTTTGGGTCCCATGGCCCCTGTTGTCGCACCATCCAGCCGAAGAGAGCAAACGCAGATGCCCGTGCCCATACATCACCCGCGGTGGCAGAGTTGCGAGCTTGGGTTGATCCAGGCACCCAATGCGGCACGTCGGCCCAAGCACAACCGTAGCACGTGTTGTTCAAATCCGCGAGCGTCTGAGCGATTCCGCTGCGAGCGTTCAAGACCATCTGGGCACGCAACCAGGAGACGACTGAGGGGATTCGTCCGCGCCACACCACATCCCCGTTAACAGGATCAAGTGCCCAGTTGCACTCGTCGTCTAGGCAGGCGACGTGTCCTGTAGGATCGCGGAGCACAAGGGGTGCATTTTGCACGTAACTGTACCGGTTGAACTCCTGTGGAGCCTGAGGTTGTGGCGCAATCGTATCCGCACTGATCCACCGCCCAATCCGCGCATCATACCACCGCGCCCCCATCTGGACCAACCGGATCGACTCATCATGTCGCTGCCCGGTGAACCCGTAGTCCGTCGGGAGCGCCCCCGTGCTCCAACGCACCTCCCCATACGGCTCGTACCACTGGCGCACCGCTGACCCGCCACTTCCATCCGTCGTCAGGCTTGTACTTCCCAGATGATCGGGGTGCAGGAAGTATACGTCCTCCCCCACCCGTAGCGCCACCCGCCGCGAGCCCTGGTAGTAGTACGACCACCGCCCCGCCAGCCCGCCTCCGGCGTCCCGGTCCTCCTCCAGCAACTCCCCGGCGTAGATCGTCCACCCGCCGCCCGGCCTCTCCATCACCACCCGCGC
>JAAZAN010000083.1 GCA_012514315.1 Chloroflexota bacterium | reverse complement strand
AGTGCTTCGCAGAAGGCCGGATTCTCCACCATATCCATGAACCAGCGTTCCAGCCCGCGCATATACCAGCAGGTCTCATAGGTCACACCACAGATCCCGCTGGACAGGGCGTATGGCGTCCATTCCCGAAGCGCGAGCGCCCGCTCCCGGACGCCCGTAAAGCGGCTGGCATCCGCGCCATGGGGGAAAGGGTAGTTCTCAACGTCGGTGATCGTCGCGTCCGCCAACGGATGGGTGGTGATATCCATGTATAGCGGCTCATCATCTGGCATTGACCAGACCACACCGAACTCATCGCAGAGGTCGTGCCAGAGTCGCCCGGCGCGCCGGTTCGTCCGCACGGCCCCATCGAAGCCCTCGGGTCCGTGCGCCGTCACATAGCGGACATCAGCGTGGAAGCGCTCCAATACTGCCTCCGAAGGGACCACGAGCTGCTGAATGGGATCAAGTACTGGTGCAGGCTGGTCGTTAAACCCCAGGTACGACACCAATTCAGCATAGGCCATGCGGTGAATGCCCGTCTGAAACCCGCCGAGGTCGATGGGAACGCGGTCCGCCTCTTCGTGATCCAGAGCGCACAGGACGCGCTCACGCGCAGTCATCGACTCCATTGGCATGCTGAGTCTCCTTTCGGCGAGGATTCACCAGATGTTGCCATTATAACGCATTCTCCGGACATTCACCAGACCGCTGCCGCCGCATTGTGCTGCGCGCTGTCTCAACGGCCGCTGACCGCCTGCGGCACTGCTGCCGGCCGCCTGCCCCACACTGAGAGCCATCGCGACGCGGGTCACGATGGCTCTCAGTGTGGGGCAGGCGGCCAGGCGCCGGATTACCCGCTGCCCAGCTCGTGAGCTATGTCCACATACTGTCGCACCCGGTCGACGGGTGTATCTGGCGTGACGGGACTGCCGATGCTCATCACGAACCGCGAGCCGTTCCGACGTCCCGCCGCGATCTGTCGAGCCACTTCGGCCCGTAGCCTGGCGTCGCTTCCGCTCTGCAGCACGCTGATCGCGTCCAGGTTGCCCAGCACGGCGCAGCGACCTGCCACGATCTCCGCGACGTCGTCGATGTCGATCTCGAAGCCTTTCTTTCCTTCCTCCAGGGAGAGGGCATCTGCACCTGTGTCCAGCAAGAGCTCCCATTTGCCAGCCGGATTGCCGCAGAAGTAGTGGATCGCCGCCATTCCGTGGCTCTGGATCTCTTCGACGATCTGCCGCACGAAGGGTACGTTCAGCCTCGCGAAAGCCTCAGGGCTGATCATGTCGCTCATACAATCCTCAATCCAGATGCCGGCACAGCCCAACGCTGCAGCCGTGCGTACCTGGCGCAGCGTCCTCTCCATCAGCCGCTGACAGGCGAGCTCAATGAGATCCGGACGGAGGGCGGCCATACTCATCATGCCCTCGAAGCCCCACACATCGTAGGTCATCCCGAAGGGGGCTGAGACGTGGCCTATCGGGAACAGGTCGTCGCCGAATTCACTCTGCCATGCAACCGCCAGATCGCCGCGGCCCGAGCGCAGGAACTCGCCTGCATCGAATCCATCAGGCAGTGGTACCGCCTGCTCAACCTCAGCTCCCGAGGATGGGAGAACCGCTGGTGACCTGTCTTCGTGAGCATATCGCTCGTCCCAGCCAGAGACGGCCGGGCGGACCAAGCGCTCCGCGGTACCTGAACGCCGATCCTCCAGGTACACCCCGTCGTCTCGCGTGCAGATGTGCAGGGACGCTCTGTCGCCGGCTGGACGAACCGACGACAGAGTCATCCAGTCCACCGCCAGCGAACTGGCCACGTCCCGGCGCCATGCCAACTGTCGCTCCACGTCAGGGGCAAACACATACCACCACGGGAGATCGGTGAGTTGCTCCCAACAGTCCCGTACGTAGATGGTCTCGTAGCAGATCACCACGCCAATCTCATCCGCCCTTCTTTCGAGAACGCTGCTTCGATCCTCTGTCGTCCCGTCATGGCCATCGCAATCCTCCCGGTTATGTTCCACGCAGAATCAGACCACCTCGATCCGACGCAATCGAGGCAGCTGCTACCTCGCAATTATTCCCCGTGTCGAGATCGGGATGGCAGGATTCCGGACGACACGGAGACGTCGAGCGGACATCCCGGGGACATCAACAGTGGAGAGCTACAGCATTCAAAACCAGCATT
>JAAZAN010000002.1 GCA_012514315.1 Chloroflexota bacterium | reverse complement strand
GGTGAGGTCTTCCAGTACCCGCCCAAGCTCATCCCAAGTGTTATTCAATGGTGGAACTACAGCGATGCCTGGGCGCAGTTTCCATTCCTATCCGCGCTGAAGAACACGATGCTCATTGTTGTGGGAGTTTCGTTAGGCCGTGTCGCCAGTTGCAGTCTTACCGCCTACGTCTTTGCACGCTTGCGGTTTCCCCTGCGCAATGTGCTGTTCATGCTGGTGCTGAGCACCATGATGATCCCCTACCATGCGGTGCTCTTGCCACAGTACCTATTCTTCCGAAACCTGGGCTGGCTGGACTCGCTCCGTCCGTTGATCGCACCCCAGTTCCTGGCTGTCTCGGCCTTCTACGTGTTCCTGTTTCGCCAGTTCTTCATGACGATCCCGCCCGACTACGACGACGCCGCGCGTATCGATGGCGCCTCGTACTTTGGAACATTCTGGCACATCATCCTGCCCATGTCGAAAGCGGTGCTGGGCACGGTACTGATCTTCACCTTCATGGAGCAGTGGAACGACTTTCTGGCGCCGTTGATCTATCTGAACTCGAAAGATAACCTCACGTTGGCCATCGCGATCAAGCAGTGGCAGTACATGGCCACGGCTATGTTCTATCATCCTGCCAAATGGAACCACATTATGGCGATGTGTACCTTGATCTCCGTTCCTCCCGTACTGGTCTTCTTCTTCACCCAGCGCTACTTCGTACAGGGCGTGGTCGTGACAGGAATCAAGGGCTAGGCGGTCGAGCGGTTATCAGCGAAGGGGGCAATCATCATCATGCCGGTGCCGAGAACGCTTAAAGCAGAGGAGTTCACCTTTGGCAGGCGCATGCGCGCTTTGAAGATGGAGAACGATATCCTGTCGGCCACCATTCTGCTTGATCAGGGGGCTGATATCCACGAGTTGATTTACAGGCCGCGTGGTGTCGATGTGCTGTTCAAGCCTCCCTACCCAGCACGGGAGCCGGGCGTCGGTCCTGCACCGCAGGGCGACTCGGTAACGCAGTGGATCTCAAACTATCGCGGAGGTTGGCAGGTCATCCTGCCCAATTTCGGGTCCCCAGTCGAGCACCGTGGCGCACCTCTAGGCATGCACGGCGAAGCCGCTCGAGTGCCCTGGGAGTTACAGTCTGTCGAGCAAGAAGAGGAGCGTCTGGAGGTGACGCTCACCACTCGCCTCACGTTGAGCCCGTTTCGGCTGCACCGCGTCCTGGTGCTGACCAGTGAGCAGCCGGTTCTCGAAGTGCGGGAGACGATCACTAACGAGGGCGTTGATGCCATGGAATGTATGTGGGGGCATCATCCGGCATTCGGCGCTCCGCTCATATCACCGGAGAGCACACTGGACACTGGCGCGCACTTCATCTGGTCTGATGATGGTTACGATGTTCAGGGTAACGACCTCGAGCTTGATGGCAGATGGGCATGGCCACGCGCGAAACGACGAGACGGGACGGCTGTGGATATGTCGAAGCTTCCGGAGCCCGGATCTGGCTTCTCACGCGTGCTGTTTCTCCAGGATTTCGATGCCGCGTGGTGTGCCATTACTAACCCACGGCTCGGGTTTGGAGTCGGGCTTGTTTGGGATGGCGCTCTCCTCCCCTACGCTTGTCTTTGGCAAGAGACGGGCGGTGTCCGTGACTATCCCTGGTACGGACGAGCATACGTGACGGCGGTCGAACCTGTCAGCAGCTATCCCGGCCATGGCCTGGGCGAGGTCATGCAGACGACTGGCACCCATCTGGTGTTGGGTTCGGGAGAGAGCCGCACGCTCAATCTGAAGGCCGTGTTCTATGAGGGTGGCGAGCGGGTGATGCGAATCGATGGCGACGGAAAGGTGATCCGGCCATGACCACTCCGACTTCCCGGGTCGTCTTCTCGCCCGCCAGTCAGGCGGCTTTGAGTCGAGGCATCCATCAGATCGCCGCGGCGGTTCGTCCCACACTGGGGCCATTGCCTCGCCTGGTGATGGTTGAGAATGCGATCCGCACCCGGTCGCCCGAACTGCTGGATGACGCCGGCATCCTTGCCCGGCGGATCATCAGCCTGCCCGACCGCGACGCCGATATGGGCGCGATGC
The DNA here is from genome assembly GCA_012514315.1 of Chloroflexota bacterium. Classification (GTDB taxonomy): domain Bacteria; phylum Chloroflexota; class Anaerolineae; order B4-G1; family B4-G1; genus JAAZAN01. The sequence continues at coordinate 153 of JAAZAN010000002.1, read as the reverse complement.
TTCTGCGCAATGCCCTTTGGCGTCTGCGCAGTAAGGTTGGTGATGGTGCGGCTACGGCCACTGTGTTGTTCGAGGCCGCGTACCGCGAGGGCCGCAAGTATGTGGCGAGCGGCGGCAACCCTATGCCTCTCCGCACAGCCCTCGAGCGCGGCC
>JAAZAN010000082.1 GCA_012514315.1 Chloroflexota bacterium | reverse complement strand
TCGTGAGCAACATCGCTGTGGGCGATGAGGCCGCCCGCTCCAAGGATGTGCTCGGGCGTGTCTATGAGTACTTCCTCTCCCAGTTCGCGGACGCCGAAGGCAAGAAGGGCGGCGAGTTCTACACCCCCCGCTGTGTGGTCAAGCTGCTGGTCGAGATGCTGGAGCCCTACGAAGGCCGGGTCTACGACCCCTGCTGCGGCAGCTCGGGCATGTTCGTGCAGTCGGTCGAGTTCATCCGTGCCCATGCCACCGGTAACGGCAACGGAGGCGGAGGCGGGGCCACCGGCGGCCTGACGGTGGGCTCCCGGATCACCACCGACATCTCCATCTTCGGCCAAGAGTCCAACTACACCACCTGGCGCCTGGCCCGCATGAACCTGGCCATCCGCGGCATCGAGGGGCAGATCGCCCACGGTGACACCTTCCACGACGATCGCCACCCCGACCTCAAGGCCGATTTCATCCTCGCCAACCCGCCGTTCAACGTCTCCGACTGGGGCGGCGACCGCCTGCGCGACGACAAGCGCTGGCAATACGGGGTACCGCCGGCCCGCAACGCCAACTTCGCCTGGGTGCAGCACATGGTCTATCACCTGGCTCCGCAGGGAGTGGCCGGGTTCGTGCTCGCGAACGGCTCCATGTCGTCCCGGCAATCGGGCGAGGGAGAGATCCGCAAGAACCTCGTCGAAGCCGACCGGGTCGACTGCATGGTGGCTCTTCCGGGCCAGCTCTTCTACTCCACCCAGATCCCGGCCTGCCTGTGGTTCTTGGCGCGCGACCGAAAAGACGGCAGCTTCCGCGACCGCCGGGGAGAGATCCTCTTCATCGATGCCCGCAAACTGGGCGAGATGGTGGACCGCACCCATCGGGAACTCACCGCCGCCGACATCGCCCGCATCGCCGACACCTACCACGCCTGGCGCGGGGAGAAGGACGCAGGCGAATACGAGGACGTCCCCGGTTTCTGCAAGAGTGCCACCTTGGAGGAGGTCCGCAAGCACGGTCACGTGCTCACCCCCGGCCGCTATGTGGGCATGGAGCCGGAGAAGGATGACGGCGAACCCTTCGAGGAGAAGATGACCCGTTTGGTGGCCCAACTCCGGGAGCAGCAGGCCGAGGCTGCAAAGCTGGACGAGGCGATCGCCGCTAACCTCAGGGAGCTGGGATATGGCGAATGAGATGGCGGCCACACGGGGCCGTTATTATCACTTCGAGGCTCAAGTGATAATAAGGCTTGGCGCTATTGTCACAAGTGAGAATAGGGGACCGTGAACCAACGAGTCTTACGAGAACAGCTGTCCATATATTTGGAGCCCTCCAAATATATGGAGAATGATGCCAAGAACAGCGCGTGCAAGAGATCCGCGCGCGAGTGACGCGCCGCTCGCTGCGACTAGATGCGCTATTATCAAATATAGCGTTAACTGCAAATAACAACTACGTTATTGTCAGTTCTGGCAATAACAGCCGGTGAGACGGATGCAAAGAAGAGAAACAGGGCGATTCGAAGTCACGGCCGCAGCCGGCGAACGGGTGCGGGCATTCGTGCCTGCACCGCTACCGCCTACGCCCGCTATAGAGATCACCTCGCAGAGACAGAAGCTGGTCGAGAACGCCCTGCTTGCTTGTGGGCGCCTAGATGCCGTATCTGGCCTTCTCCCCGATGCAGGCCTCTTCCTCTACACCTATGTGCGTCGCGAGGCGGTCCTTTCCAGCCAGATCGAAGGTACGCAGTCATCCCTCTCCGACCTCTTAATCTTTGAACTGGACGAGGCGCCCGGAATCCCGTTCGATGACGTGGTCGAGGTTTCGAACTACGTGGCGGCCCTAGAGCACGGGATCGAACGTCTGGCCGCCGGCTTCCCGCTGAGCAACCGCCTCGTGCGAGAGATCCACGCTGAACTCCTCTCTCGAGGCCGAGGGGCCGACAAGCAGCCGGGTGAATTCCGAAGAAGTCAGAACTGGATCGGAGGGACCCGTCCGGGCGACGCACAGTTCGTACCCCCACCGCCACAGGAGGTCGAGGGATGCATGGCCGCACTCGAACGCTTCATGCACGAGCCGGCGATTGACGGGGCTTTGGTCAAGGCGGGTCTGGTCCACGTCCAATTCGAGACCATCCATCCCTTCCTCGACGGTAACGGCCGGGTCGGACGACTGCTCATCGCCCTTCTTCTCCATCATGATGGCGTACTGCGACAGCCGCTCCTCTATTTGAGTCTCTACTTCAAGCAGAATCGAGCTGAGTATTACCGGCTCTTGGACGCCGTCCGTGCGACCGGCGATTGGGAGGCCTGGCTCGATTTCTTCCTGATAGGGGTGAGAGACACTGCGACGACAGCAGTGGAGGCGGCCCATCGTCTTCTCGCACTCTTTGAAGAAGACGCAGACGTGATACGAAACCTCGGGCGGGCGGCCGGCAACATACTGCGGGTGTTCGCCGTCCTTCAGCGCCGGCCGGTGGCCACCATCGACTACCTGGCGGCCGGGAGCGGGGTTTCTTATGCTACTGCTGTGCGAGCCGTGAAAACCTTGACCGAGGCCGGCCTGCTCCGGGAGTTGACCGGTCGACGGCGCGGGCGTGTGTTTGCGTACGACCGCTACCTGACGATCCTGAGCGAAGGCGCGCAGGCGCTTTGAGGACGAATTCAATCCAAGCAGCGTCCTGAGGGAAGAGTGAGTGTGAGTAGAGAGAACGAAGCCACGAAAGCTCGCGACCATATGCGAGGGAGACTCGACAAGGGGCGGGGAGTGGGACAGTTGGGACAGGTGAACGAGCGGAGGAACGAAGTGGAGGTCGACTTGACTGCGATCGTAGTCAGGCAACGTCATATGAGGATTCATCCAAATATTTGGATGAATCCAAACCCGCTCCTCCGGATGGCGAAAACATTCCAAACGAGTCGCCAATAAGTATGGAACGACACTGGACGACTGCATCGACCAACTCGGCTGAAAGCAGAATCGCACGCGTGCATTTGCGCGTGCGATTCGTGCAATTGCCGTGTGCCAGCAGCATCAGTAACGACGAACTCGCCCACCTCCTGAGGTCTGGCTGTGGGTAGTGACTGGCGCACAGTGCTGCTGGGTGACCTTGCGGAAATCTTCGATGGACCTCACGCCACTCCACCGAAGACGGCTGAGGGGCCGGTCTTTCTCGGCATCTCCAATCTTGGCGGCGGTCGTCTCACTCTATCTGGCCTCGATCATCTTTCGGAGTCCGACTATCTGCGCTGGACCAAGCGGGTCGAGCCGCGTGCGGGAGATGTGGTGTTCTCTTACGAGACTCGGCTGGGGGAAGCAGCAGTGATTCCTGCAGGGCTTCGCTGTTGTCTGGGGCTACTGCGTCCTCGTCCTGGATTAGTCGACCAACGGTTTCTGCTCTATGCATATCTAGGCCCGGAGTTTCAAGGGACCCTGCGTGAGCGCACGATTCACGGCAGCACTGTCGATCGAATACCCTTGACGGCCCTGCCGAGTTTTCCTATAACGGTTCCACAGGATATCCTCGAACAACGTGCCATCGCCCACATCCTCGGCACCCTCGACGACAAGATTGAGCTCAACCGCCGCATGAACGAGACGCTGGAGGCCATGGCCCGGGCGCTCTTCAAGTCGTGGTTCGTTGATTTCGACCCCGTGCGGGCCAAGATGGAAGGTCGCTGGCGCCGCGGTGAATCGTTGCCGGGCCTACCGGCTCATCTCTACGAGCTGTTTCCCGACCGGCTGGTGGATTCGGAGTTGGGGGAGATACCGGAGGGGTGGACGGTAACGACGATTGGGGAGCTTGCGCAGGTGGTTGGCGGCAGCACCCCCAGCACGAAGGACCCCAGGTATTGGGAAGGAGGCACCCACTGCTGGGCTACGCCAAGAGATCTGTCGAAACTGGCCGCACCCGTTCTGCTGGACACTGAACAGCGCGTCACTGACGAAGGTCTGTCGCGGATCGGATCAGGTCTTCTTCCGAAGGGGACTGTCCTCTTATCGTCAAGGGCACCGATTGGCTACCTGGCGATTGCGAAGACTCCGGTCGCGGTGAACCAAGGCTTCATAGCCATGAAGCCCAAACCAGGGGTGTCGAACATCTTCCTGCTTCTATGGGCTCACAGTGCCCACGATGAGATCTTAAGTCGTGCGAACGGGTCTACGTTCTTGGAAATCAGCAAGTCAAATTTCCGCCCCATACCTGTTCTCGCCGGTCTACCCCCTCTGATGCAAGTCTTCGATGACTTGACGCATCCGCACTTCGATAGAATCGTCGCGAATGAGCAAGAATCCCGCGCCCTAGCCTCTCTCCGCGACACACTGCTGCCCAAACTGATCTCCGGTGAGCTTCGTATCAAGGACCGCGAGTGGCTCGAGGTGGAAGCCGGCGGATGAAACGAGCCGGCGCAAACAACCATGCCCGACGGTCAGCGCTCGTTCATGAATCTCCCACCCTTGGGTCGCTTCGCGATATCCTGCCAGCAGGCCCATTTTGGATAATCGCGCGAGTGCCCTGCGGGCACGCAGTTCGGAGGCGACTCTGGCCGTGGACATAGTTCTCACACAGGCAGAAGCCGACGCTCTCATTGCAATGGAAAAGCACCGGGCCAACGAGGATCACAGCGGATTCCCGATGAGCGGTGAGTCTCTCGTCGTACCTCTTCAATCACCCGACAAGCGAGAGCAGTTTCTACTTGATGTCAGTCGAGGCCGGATCGACCTGATGAAGGTCAGCATGCAGAATCGTGCGCGACACGTGGTTGTGCTCGTGAGGCTCGACCTGGGAAGTGCGCCACATCGCAATCCTGACGGCGGAGAAGTGGCTGCCCCACATCTTCATCTCTACCGCGAGGGATTCGGGGACAAATGGGCGGAGCCTGTCGATGTTACCCGTTTCTCTGCGACCGACGATCTGTGGCAGACGCTGGAGGACTTCATGGCGTTCTGTAACATCACCCGCACACCGTATATTGATCGAGGGCTGTTCACATGATTGAGGACATCCAGCATCTGCTGGACGCCTATTATGCTTGGCTCAAGGACAAGACGGCCCTGCGCCAGGTTGATAAGTGGGTCGAGATCACAACTCCCTATCTTGATAGGCACAACGACTACATCCAGATCTACGCTAGAAAAGAGAACGGGGGCTATGTCCTTACCGACGACGGCTACACGATCGGCGACCTAGAAAGAAGCGGATGTAGGCTTCAGAGCCCGAAAAGACAAGATCTGCTGAAGATGACCCTCAACGGCTTTGGGGTGCAGTTACTCGATAATCGTCTCGAAGTACATGCCTCCGCCGACAACTTCGCGCTGCGAAAACACAATCTGGTCCAGAGTGTGCTGGCCATAAACGACATGTTCTACTTGGCTACGCCCATGGTGGCCAGTCTATTCTACGAGGATGTGGTGAGCTGGCTTGACCTTCTGGAAATCCGTTACACACCCAAGGTCAAGTTCACCGGGAAGTCAGGCTACGATCATCTCTTCGATTTTGTGATTCCGAAGTCCAAGCACGAGCCGGAACGTGTCGTGCAGACAGTCAACCGCCCAAATCGCGACACTGCCCAATCCGTGATCATGGCGTGGATAGACACCAAAGACACTCGACCTACGGATGCTAAGGCATTCGCCCTGCTTAACGACTCTGAACAACCTATCTCGACCGCCGTGAACGATGCCCTTAGCAACTATGACGTGTTTCCGATTCCTTGGAGCCAGAGGGAGACAGTTCAAGAGCAGCTGGTTGCGTAATCGAGAAGCGAGCCTCGCCGCCCCTATGGTGCCCTCAAGCCCGGCTGACGGAATCACCATCCACCTTATTTTAACCACGGGCGACATGAGGGCACGAAAATGGCTGAAAACCCGCTGCCACGGCGGGATTTCTCATTTAAGGCTTTCCTAGACCTGCGCTGTGCGAACTCCCGGCCACCCTTCGCAGAATAATCTATCAATCTACTAGCAGATTGATAGATGAATCGACAAGCCAAAGACGGCCCGACGGGGTGTACTTCTACCGCACCACAGCATCTATCGAACCCGAATCCGCAATCTGCGAGGGCCCTAACTCGCAAACAGCGGAGGCATAGACTCGCAAACAGCGAAAGGGTAGACTCGCAGACAGCGCGACCACGCGAGTAGGAGAGCAGAGCTTGCCCAGGTTGGCCCAGCCTATACCGCGCCTATTGGCGGCACGGGTGCGCAGTGCGTTGAAGGACACTCCGGTCGTCCTCTACGACGGAACAGCGACCATCCCGTTCGGAGACAGGCTCCACGCCGTGCCCGTCCGCTCTCTGTGGGAGACCCCATGACCCCTCCCTTCACTGAATCAGTGGTGTCGGTGCCGGTGCGAAACTGACCCACTAGTGCCGATTTGAAACTGACCCACCCCTGATGACGTAGGCTTCTCGACGGACCTAGCAATCTGTCGAGGAGGGGTCAGTGATCAAACTGGAGGAGTGGGTGGACATCGTTTCTCTTCATCGGCAGGGTCTTTCCATCAGAGCCATCTCACGGCGCTTGGGCGTGTCTCGGAACACGGTTCGAGCTGCATTACGGCGAGAG
>JAAZAN010000081.1 GCA_012514315.1 Chloroflexota bacterium | reverse complement strand
TTGGAGCGTGAAGAGTGGCCCAAGGGTTGTTTCCCTTGGGCCACCTTGGAAGGCATCAGAAACGGAAGATGGAGGCGGGTAAATGACCATGGCTGATGATCAGCGTGTTGAAGGGATTCTCCGCGAGGCGATTCAGGGGGAGATCGAGTCATACGAACTCTACACGGGGCTTGCGGAGAGAGTAACGGCGCCCCAGATCAAGGATGCGCTGTGCGAATTGGCTCAGGAGGAGCTGGGCCACAAAGCGCTCCTGGAGAAGATGCTGACAAACCCCGGGCAAGTGCGTCTTCAGATCCGCAAGATTGAGGCGGAAGCTGTGCAGGATGCTGGCGTCGGCGATCATCTGATAGTAGAGCCGCTCAAGGCGGACGCAACCTTCCAGGATGTGTGCATTTTCGCTTCCCAGAAGGAACAGCAGTCCTATGAGCTATACCATCGGCTCGCCGAGCAGAACAGTGGTGAGATTCAAGCGCTGTTCACCGCCATGGCCAAGGACGAACTGCGGCACAAGGATCTGGTCGAGCGATGGTATGAGGAGGACATATATCAGGATAATTGACTCTCGTTGGTGGATTGGAGGACTGGACTGCAGAACTGATCCCTAGTCCTGTCCTGTCATCGGTGACAGAACCTTCAGGTCTGTCGAGTGTTGCTTAACAACAGAATACTGACCACACAGGGCATACCGTGAGCACCTCGCAAGGTCCTGAATCTCTCGGAAGATGGTTCTGGGAAGGATGCAATGAGTGACCACAGCCCTTCGAAGCGGATACTGATAGTGGATGACGACCCGGATTTCCTGGAGTACACGCGAATTGTACTCACTTCGGCCGGGTATCTCGTGGATACGGCAACAAGCGCTGCAGAAGCTATGACGCTGGTCCATTCTTCGGATCCGGACCTGATTATCATCGATGTTATGATGTCGTATTCGCTAGAGGGTATTGGGCTAGCTCGAGAGCTCAAATGCGATCCGGAACTGGTGAAGATCCCTCTGTTGGTGGTAACTTCGATCGCGCGCAATCTGGACGCAATTGATTTTGATGAAGGAACACGGCGCGCAATTGAGGGCTTCTTCACGAAGCCGGTTTCGCCGTATGAGCTGTTGACGACGATTGGGGGCTATCTAGCGGAAGGAGGCACGAATGAAAACCACGTCACACGTCCTTGAGCCTGCTGCACGATCCAGATTACTCACTGCACTCTACATCGCTCAAGAGCAGGACGGCTACCTGACGCCTGACGGCATCAGACGGGTGGCTGAGAGGCTTAATATGCCGGAGTCAGCGGTCTTCAGTACGGCCAGCTTCTACACTTTGTTCCATACGAGACCGGTGGGACGATACGTGATTCAGGTCTGTACAGGGCTGAGTTGTTACCTGGCAGATGGTGCGGAGCGACTCGTGGATTACCTGGTGCGCAAGTTGTCGATCGATGTCGGTCAGACGACGCCGGATGGGATGTTTACCCTGCAGACCGTACAGTGCCTGGCGGCCTGTGGAAACGCGCCGGCGATGCGAGTCAATGATGAGCTGTACGAGGATCTGACGACAGAGAAAGTTGACATGCTGATTGATCAGTTGAGAGAGAGGGCGGAGCGATGGGTGGTCTTGAACGAGTCCTGACGCGTAATGTTGGCATTCCAAACTCGGAGCGGATCTCGGTCTACCTGGAGCGCGGGGGTTATACGGCATTGCGCAAAGCTCTGCAGATGTCGTCGGACGAGCTGATCAGTGCGGTCAAGCAGTCGGGGTTGCGCGGACGGGGCGGGGCGGGTTTCCCGGCAGGGCTGAAGTGGGGCTTCATGCCGAAGGATCCGGTAACTAAGTACGTCTGTGTTAACACGGACGAGGGTGAGCCAGGGACCTTCAAGGATCGTCTATTGGTGGAGCATGACCCTCATTCGATCATCGAGGGCGTGATTATCGCGGCGTATGCTGTTGGGGCATCGCGTGCTTTTGTCTATATCCGTGGTGAGTTCTTCCTGGGCGTTAAGCGTTGGATCAAGGCGATCGATGACGCCTATGCCCGCGGGTTCCTGGGAAAGAACATTCTAGGCAGCGGGTTTGATCTCGATCTATCGGTGCACCGTGGGGCTGGCGCCTACATCTGTGGCGAGGAGACTGCGTTGATCAACTCGCTGGAGGGCAAGAGAGGCGAGCCGCGCATTAAGCCGCCATACCCCGCCCAGATCGGGTTCTGGAATCAGCCTACACTGGTTCACAACGTTGAGACATTGGCGAATGTGCCTCACATTGTGAACCGTGGCGCTGACTGGTTCAAGTCGATTGGTACGGAGAGAAGTACGGGTACCAAGCTGTTCTGCATCAGTGGCCACGTGCGTCGGCCCGGCAACTACGAATTGCCGTTGGGGGTGCCGCTTCGAACCATTTTCGAGGACTACGCTGGTGGCATGCGGGGCGATCGTCCCCTGAAGGCGGTCATCCCCGGCGGCGCTTCTACGCCGATGCTGGTTCCGGAACAACTGGACACACCGATGGATTTCGAGTCGTTAATAGCAGCCGGGTCGATGTTGGGAACAGGCGCGATCATGGTCATTGAAGAGGGAACCTGTATGGTGGAGGTTGCCCGACGGTTGATGGCTTTCTTCGCGCATGAGTCGTGCGGTCAGTGTACCCCGTGTCGGGTCGGCACGGTGCGTCTGCACGAGATTCTGACGGGCATTCTTGCCGGTGAAGGAACGTCCACGGATATCGAATCAATGGAAGAAATCTGCGCTGGCATAGCTGGCAATACGCTGTGTCCGATGGGAGATGCGGCGATCAATCCGGTGCTGTCCTCATTGAGTCATTTCCGTGATGAATATGAGCATCACATTGCACATAAGCGGTGTAAGGAGGTTCAGTAGCGATGGCCAAGATTCTCGTAGTAGACGACGATCCCGATTTCGTTGAGACGACTCGGATTGTACTTGAGAAGGCTGGACATGTGGTCAGTAGTGCGGCAGATGGGGGCGAAGCGCTGGACGCGATCAGCCAGGATGCACCCGAGCTGATTGTCTTGGACGTCATTATGTCGAGTGTTCTGGACGGACTGTCGGTGTCGCAGCAATTGAGCGATCATCCGGACTTCAAGCATATTCCGATCATCATGATCACGTCGATTGCCAATACGGACTACGCTGAGCTCTTTCCGACCGATGAGTATGTCCATCTGGATAGCTTCCTCACCAAGCCAGTTCCGCCGGATCGGCTTCTGGCGGAGGTCGACCGACTTCTGAAGCGTTGATTTCGGATGAACTCGGTCGATTGGGTGAGGCTGCCGTCGAGCATCTGTTTTGGCTGTAATTGTAGCGGGTTGCAGGCTCTGCCATGTGTCCTGCGACAGATATCTGAGAGATTTTACCCTGTGAAGATCGCCAGTTCGGGAAAGGAGAGACTACATGGTCGCGATTAACGTCACCATTGACGGTAAGAGAGTCAGCGCCCAAACAGGACAGACTGTCCTTGAAGTTGCGGAAAGGTCGGGTATCAAGATTCCGACTCTGTGTCACCATCCGGCGCTTGCGCCTATTGGTGCCTGCCGCGTCTGTCTGGTGGAGATTGTCGGGCAACGTACCCTGCAGCCCGCCTGCACCTTTCAGGTGACCGAAGGTATGGAAATCCATACTCGTTCGGCGAAGGCTGAGAGCGCCCGCAAGTTCGTGTTGGAGCTCATTCTGTCTGACCACCCGCTCGACTGTATGACGTGCGAGATGGCCGGTCACTGCGAACTGCAGGACCTGGCATATCAGTATGGGATCAAGGAGAGCCGGTTCGCGGGCGTCCAGCATGAGTACGCGGTCACCGATGCGAATCCCTTCTATGAGCGGGACTACAACAAATGCATCCTCTGCCGACGTTGCACACGCGCCTGCGCCGAGCTCAACGGGGTCGAGGCGATCAGTATGTTGTGGCGTGGGTTTGACAGCAAGCCGGGCACCGCATTCGATGGTGACATGGCCGACAGCACCTGCGAGTTCTGCGGGATGTGCGTGGAGGTCTGTCCAACAGGCGCTCTTGTTCCTAAGCAGCGTGCGGGTAAAGGCCGAGAGTGGGAGTTCACTCAAGTTGCGACAACCTGCTCCTATTGCGGTGTCGGCTGCCAGTTTTACCTTGATGTCAAAGATGGAAAGATCATCAAGACGACATCCAAGTGGGACGCGCCGGCCAATCACGGCCTGATGTGTGTCAAGGGGCGCTTCGGGTGGGATTATGTCCACCATCCTGATCGACTGACGACGCCGCTCATTCGTCGCACCAAAGACGGGGAACTGGAGGAAGCGACCTGGGATGAGGCGCTCGATCTGGTGGCCAAGAGGCTGGGGGAGATCAAGGCACAATATGGTTCCGACGCGTTTGGATGCCTGAGTTCCGCGAAATGCACCAATGAAGAGAACTATGTGATGCAGAAGTTCACGCGGGCTGTGATGGGTACCAATAACGTCGACCATTGTGCCCGTCTCTGACACAGCGCCACCGTGACCGGTCTGGTCACAGCATTTGGCTCGGGCGCGATGACCAACACGTTTGACGACATCGTCAACGATGCGCAGTGCTTCTTCATCATCGGGTCCAATACGACGGAACAGCATCCCGTGCTGGGTATGCGTCTCCGACATGCGATTAAGCAGCGTGGCGCTAAGCTGATCGTTTGCGATCCCCGTCGCATCCCGATCACTGACCTCGCCACACTGCACATCCGTCAGAAGCCTGGCACAGACATTGCCCTGCTGAACGGGATCATGAACGTTCTGATCACCGAGGGGCTGTACGACAGTGAGTTTGTCGCCAGTCGCACCGAAGGGTTCGATGAGCTGCGGGCTAAGGTTCTTGAGTATCCACCAGAGCGTGCTGCGGAGATCTGTGAGATCACTCCGGAGGAGATCGTCGAGGCAGCCCACATCCTGGCGGCCAACCGCCCCGGCTCGCTTCTCTACGCTATGGGGATCACACAGCACACAACGGGGCATCAGAATGTGCTCTCATGTGCCAACCTGCAGATGCTCCTGGGCAACATGGGCGTGCCTGGTGGTGGAGTCAACCCGCTACGTGGCCAGAGTAACGTGCAGGGCGCCTGCGATATGGGAGCTCTGGTCAATGTGTACACGGGTTACCAGGCAGTCACCGTCGACAGCGTTCAGCAGAAGTTCGAAGAGGCCTGGGGCGCGCCGCTGGACAACAAGGTAGGCGTCACTGTGGTTCACATGCTCAATGGCGCCGAGGCAGGCACTATGAAGGCGATGTACATCCTGGGCGAGAATCCGATGATCTCGGATCCGGATCTCAATCACGCGGAGAAGTGCCTCAAGAGCCTGGATTTCCTGGTGGTTCAGGACATCTTCCTCACAGAGACCGCCCAACTGGCCGATGTTGTATTGCCCGCGGCTAGCTGGGCTGAGAAGCTGGGCACGATGACTAACTCCGAGCGGCGTGTCCAGTTCGTCCGCCCAGCTGTGGACGTGCCTGGCGACGCCGAGCAGGATTGGTGGATCATCGGTGAGATAGCCAGGCGTATGGGCTACGATGGGCTGACATACGAGGGGCCTCAGGAAATTGCTGAAGAGATAGCCAGACTGACACCGAGCTATGCAGGCATCACGTATGATCGGATCGGTGATCAGGGACTGCAGTGGCCATGTCCGTCAGCCGATCACTGCGGCACACCGATCTTGCATGTGGGCAAGTTCAGCCGCGGCGTGGGGCATCTCAGCGCAGTCGACTGGCAACCACCGGCCGAGGAACCGGACGAGGAGTATCCGTTTGTGTTCACAACAGGACGGATTCTCTATCACTATCACACCGGCACCCAGTCGCGGCGATCTCAGCCTCTGGAGGCCCATGTGTCCGAAGGGGTTGTAGAGATCAATCCTCAGGACGCCAGACTTCTCAGGATTGCGGATGGGCAGATGGTTCGTGTCGCGTCACGGCGTGGCGAGATCGAGGCCAGAGCGCAGGTGAGCGATATGACGGAACCGGGAGTGGTCTTCATGGCCTTCCACTGGGCTGAAGCGGCAGCTAACAAACTTACCATTGCAGCTCTCGATCCAATCGCCAAGATCCCTGAGCTCAAGGTGTGTGCTGTTAAGGTCGAGGCGGTAGCGTGAGTAACCGTGCCCGCAGGGATGCCTGAGTGTCCCTGCGGGCTCTCTCTTGGGGAGGGAAAAACCATGGATGTCCGCAAGGTGTATGAGTATGCCCTTCAGCGCGAGCATGAGGGGATGAAGTTCTTCAGTGACAACGCTGCGAGATTTGGCCACGCCGCCGCCAAGGGCGCGTTTGAGAAGCTGGCGGCCGAAGAGCAGAAGCATATCCAGTTTATCGAAAGTCTGATCGCCGGGTTGGACAGCGAGAACGCGAGCGTGGATGCAGGCAGGGCGCTCGAGGCCGAGGGCTTCTTCTCTCAACGTGCGGATGATGAGCTGCTTGATCAGACCGTGATTGAGGCGATGGTGCCGGATCTTCCGGTCTTGCGTACGGCCTACCTGATCGAGCGTGACTTCGCTGAGTTCTACGAAATGGCCGCAACTCGTGTCCAGGATAGTACGGCCCGCGAGGCCCTGGGTATGCTGGCCAGGTGGGAACGTGGACACGAGAAACTCTTCAAGGATATGCACGATAAGGCGTTTGAAGAGTACGCTGGTATGCCTTGGGGCGGGTAGTTAGTTCGCTGTTGCGGCTGGCGGGCTGCTTCTACATCGTCGCATGCAACTTTTCGAGCAGTCGGCTGTTCTAATCTGTGTGTGTGGGGGCATTGGGTCCCTTCAATCATCTCATCGTATAAGGAGAAAGGGTCATGACTGTCGGATTTCAGAAGCCAGGTGAGATTGTAGATAGCGCATGCACGATCGGACGGGCTAAGACTGAGACGAGTATAGCCAAGCTACTTGTGCTGGGTTTCCTGGCCGGGGCGTACATCGCCTTTGGTAGCATGGTGGCTATCGCTACAGGAAGGGGAATTACCGCTGAGGGGTTTGGTGGTCTGGCCAAACTCATCTTTGCGGGTACGTTCCCCGTCGGCCTGATGCTGGTGGTCATTGCCGGGTCCGAGCTGTTCACCGGTAACGTGGGTGTGATCACACCGAGCTGCCTGGTGGGCAGATCCAAGTGGAGTGGGCTGCTCAGGAACTGGGTCATCGTCTACCTTGGCAACTTCATTGGATCGGTCTTCGTTGCTTTCTTCCTGGGCTACCTCACCAATCTGTTCGCCGGGGAGCCGTACCTGGGCGCTGTGACCGGTATCGCGTCGGGTAAGGTCAGCTTGGGCTTTGGCCCGGCGTTCTGGCGCGGCGTTGGATGCAACTGGCTGGTCTGTCTGGCTGTGTGGCTTGCGGTCTCCGCCAACGATGTCGCCGGCAAGGTGTGGGGCATTTGGTTCCCGATCATGGCCTTCGTCGCTATCGGGTTCGAGCACAGTGTCGCTAACATGTTCTTCGTTCCGTTGGGTATCTTCTACGGTGCGAATGTCACCTGGGGCCAGTTCCTCTTCAGCAACCTACTCCCAGTGACCCTGGGCAACATTGTGGGTGGTGGCCTGTTCGTGGGCACCATCTACTGGTGGCTCTACGGACGTAAGAGCGCCTAGGACTCTTCACACGGATATTCCTGCTGGGACAAGGCGACGGCCACCTGCATATGCAGGTGGCCGTTAGTGTTTTGTGACGTGGCGAGACTTGCGTGTGGCTGCGGACGATCATCCGATCCGACTTCAGGGCAGCTCGAAGACCCTGTGCAGGGCCATTGTGGCGTCATCCAGGGAATCGGCGTCGATGACACACGAGAGTGTTGAGATGGATGTGCTGATGGCGATGATATTGATCCCTTGTCTTCCCAGAGCCGAGAACATAGCTGACGCGATTCCGGGGCGTTCTCGGAAATCGGGGCCAAAGATCGAGACGATGGCGACTCTCGGCTTCTGCACGAGTCGCTGTGCGCCGATCTCGCGTCGAACATCCTCAAGCAAGGCCGCGGCTGTCTCGGCGTCTGCTTGAGCGACGCAGAACACGACGTGGTCGCAGTCCTGCGCATCCGTGAGCTGCACGATGAACTCCACGTTGATCCCGTTCTCGCCAAGCGCCTGCATGATGCGCCCCGCAGTACCGGGTCGCCCGGGGATATAGACCACGCCAAAATGGACGAGCCCAGATTTCCTGATCATCCCGCCAATTCTGATATTTGCCATATCTTCATCATCCTGTAGGGGTATGCGACAACGGTCCGTCGGGATCGGATCCCGTGATCACCGGCAGTGTAACGGTGAATGTACTGCCCTCGCCGATCGCCGATTCCACGTCGAGCCGCCCGTCGTGCGTTTCCACAATGCGCTTGACGAGCGACAATCCCAGTCCTGTGCCCATCTGTGAGCAAGCCTTGGCCGCCTTGGTGCGGTAGAAATCCTCGAACACGCGAGGCAGATCTTCCGGCGCGATACCTATACCCGTATCGCGTATGGTCGTAATGACCCTTCCATCGCGCACGGTCATAGTGACACTCACTGAACCTTCCTCGGTGTACTTGACCGCGTTGCTCACCAGATTCATCCAGAGTTGTCGGATATGCTTGGGACTCGCCGACACGAGAACTCGCTCATCGGGAGTGGACACGGTGAATTCGAGGTGTTTCTCCTGGGCACGCGCCTTCAGCGCATCACAGGTCTCAAGCAGCGCTTCGACGACGTCGACTGGCTCACGCTCAACACACAGATCCGGATTCTGCAGGCGCGCCAGATCGAGCAGGTCGCCGATCAGTTCGAGTTGTGCGGCAGCCCGCTGTTCGGCGCGGATCAGATACTCACGCTGGTTCTCAGGCGGG